>DATGRI010000014.1 GCA_035303785.1 Sphingobacteriaceae bacterium | reverse complement strand
TAACGTCGGCGTGAAGTTCCTCGAAGTCCGGACCTCGGTGGGAAATCATCTGCCGGGTCATCACCGCCCGGACCTCCGGGGGCACCCGGGTCGGACCGGGGATCATCAGCAGCCCTTCATCGTTCAAATCAACGGCCAAATTCAATTGGTGCTGTTCCATATCTTGTGTCGACATGAAACTCCCCCTTCCGCAAACAAAAATCCCGTCCCCTCCGGGACGGGAAAACCTTCCCGCGTTGCCACCCCGCTTGGTTACCTGCCGCTGTCCTGACCTCTGGAGCCCCAGGAGAACCACGGACTCAGGAAACCGGGGTGAACCTCCCCCGGCGCCGCCCTCGGCAACCCTCTCGTGCGGTCGATAAGGGTGACCAACCCGGTTGCGGACATGTTTACAATTAATGCGGATTGTAACATGATGACCAATCGGCGGCAAGTCTATTGGCCGCAAAATATTATAGTATGTCTGCCTTACCGGGTGCGGAACTTCACCCGCAAGGCCTCGGCAAACCCCCCGATGAACAGCAGTACGAAAATTCCCCCTAGAGTATAAGGAAGGGCCTGCAGCGGCACAGGCGCCGGCGCCCAGCGCCAGGCGTACAGGGCCAGGGCCGAAAGCACCAGGTTGCGCAGCAGCAGGTTGCGGCCTGAAGCGGCCCACAGCCCGCCGCAGGGGCACTCCCCCATGTGGGCGCCCCGCCGCCACTGGACCAGGGCGTAGAAGGTTACGGCCGCCGTCAGGGCCAGGGCCAGGGCGAGGCCCGCCTTGGCGGCCCAGATCATCAAGGGCAGGACGGCCGCCTCCAGGAAGAGGAAGATCACCGCCGCCCCGGTGGCCAAGACGGCCGGCAGCCGGGGCATGAACTCGCCCCAGGCGGCCAGGAAGCGGCCCCGCAGGTGGGGGCTGATGATTTTCTCCAAGGCCGAGGTGGCGTAGATGATTGCCATGCCCCAGGCCACGGCGGCGGGCAGCACCGGCTTACTCTCCCCTGTCCAGGCGCAGGCTGGCGGAATTGATGCAGTACCTCAGACCCGTGGGCTCGGGCCCGTCGGGGAACACGTGCCCCAGGTGGGCGTCGCATCGGGCGCACACCACCTCGGTGCGCATCATGCCGTAGGAGCGGTCCTCCCGGTATTCCACGGCCCCGGGATCCACCGGCTGCCAAAAGCTGGGCCACCCCGTGCCCGAGTCGTACTTGGTCTCCGAAGAGAACAAGGGGGCGTCGCAGCAGATGCAGCGATACAGCCCCGGCTCCTTGGCATCCCAGTAGATGCCGGTGAAGGCGGGCTCGGTGCCGCCGCAGCGGGCCACCTGGTACTGCTGGGGCGTGAGACGCTGCCGCCATTCCTCGTCGCTCAGGACCACCTTGCGGTTTTCCCGGTCATCCCGGCTTTCCGACATGCTCATCATCCCCTTTCCTCCCGCCTACAGCCTGTGTCTTTCCCTTCCATCCTAACCTAAGGGCGGCCTCTGGCCGAACCGCTGCTAGCCAAACCGCTGGGGCGAGAACAAGGCCACAGGATGGGCCGTGGCGCCCGTCAGGGCCAAATCGGCCGTGATTTCCCCCACCACGGTGGCGAACTTGAAGCCGTGGCCGGAAAAGCCCGTGGCCAAGATCACCTGCGGGTACTGGGGATGGGGCGCCAGCACGAAGTGGCCGTCGGGGGTGTTGGTGTACATGCAGGCGGCCGTCTGCAGCAGGCGGCCCTCCGCCAGGGCCGGAATGCGGCCGGCCAGGGCGTCCCGCAGGGCGTCCACTTCATCTTCCTCTACGGTGCGCCGGATGGTGGCCGGTGTGCACTCCTCCCCCGCGGTGTGGAAGGCGATCTTCACGCCGCCTTGGGGGCCTTCCAGGGCGGGAAAGCCGTAAAAGACGTCGTTGTCGGTGAACTGCCAGGCGAAGATGGGAAAGGCCTCGGGCCGGAAGGGCTCCGCGCCCCCCTGGGGATCCAGCCAATAAAGCACCTGGCGGGTCACCTGCAGGGGCAGCCGGGTGCCCAGCACTTGGGGCGCCCACGGGCCGGCGGACACCACCAGGGCCCCCGCCTCGTACACGCCCCGGGGCGTGGTGACCACCACAGTGCCGCTGCCCGTCACTTCCCAATGGCGCACCGGCTCTTCAAACTGCAGGACCGCGCCCCGGGCCTGGGCTCCTGCCAGATGGGCCCGGATGGTTTCCTCGGCCAGGACGTAGCCCGCCGCCGCCTCGTACAGGGCCACCGTTCCCGGCGCCGGCGTCAGCACCGGGTAGCGACGGCGCACTTCGGCGGCCGTCAGCAGTTCGTAGGGCAGATTGTGGTGGCTGGCGCTGGCGGTGCTGCCCCGCACCAACTCCCCTTCGGGGGGGCCGATCATTAGGCCGCCCGTCTTGAAGAGCAGCTGCCGCCCGTATTCCTGCTCCAGTTCCTCCCACAGCTCGTAGGCCCGGAGGATGAGGGGCACGTAGGCCGGGTCTTCATAGTAGGCCTGGCGGATGACCCGGGAGACGCCGTGGGAGGAGCCCTGGTCGTGGGGCGGCGTCAGGCCGTCCAAGCCCAGCACCCGGCTGCCCCGGCCCGCCAGGTGGTAGGCGGCGGCGCTGCCCATGGCCCCCAAGCCCAGGACGATGACGTCATAGGTGCGGGAAGAGGTGCCCGAGGGCACCCCTCCCGCCTCCCCTGCCGGGTTATTCGTCATCGGCGATCACCCATTGGCCGTCCCGCACCTGGTACAGGTGGTAGCTGCCCGGGGCGGTGCGGAAGCCGTCCTCGCCCATGGTGATGGGACCCGTGGCCCCTTCAATGCCGTCGGCCGAGCGCAGCCAGTCGGCGATGGCCTGGGGATCGGTGCCGGCGTTGGCGATGGCTTCGGCCACCAGCCGGGTGGTGTCATAGGCGAAGTCGGCCCAGATGGTGACGTCCCGGCCGTGCTGCTGGGTGAAGGCTTCAGCGAAGGCCTCATAGGCGGGATGGTCGGTGCGGCCCCACTGGATGGCGTACAGGCCTTCGGCGGCCTCACCGGCCAGGTCGATGACTTCCTGGGTCTGCATGGCCACGTCGGTCACCCAGGTGGCCTCCAAGCCCAGTTCCCGGGCCTGGGTCAGGACCAGGACGCCTTCCTTCACATGGGAAACCAGGAAGACCACATCGGCCCCCGACTGCTGCACCTTCAGCAGTTCGCTGCGCACATCGGTGGCGCCCACGGCAAAGCCCTGTTCTGCCACGATGACGCCGCCGGCGGCCAGGAAGTTTTCCTTGAAGTTCTCCTTTACGCCGATGCCGTAGTCATTGTTGATGTACATGAGGGCTGCCTGCTCCACGCCCCACCGCTGGGCCAGGTCGGCCCAGGCGGCGCCTTGGGCGGCGTCGGAGGGCATGACCATGAACACGTTGTCGAAGGCCGCCAGGTCGGGGCTGGTGGACACGGGCGAAATCTGCACCACCCCGGCCTCATCTACGATGGGGGCGATGGCCAGGGACAAGGAGCTGGAGGCCGAACCCAGGATGACGGGCACGCCCTGCTGGTCGATGAGCCGCCGGGCCGCCGCCACCGCCTCGTTGGCGTCCAGCTTGTCGTCTTCATACACTACTTCCAGGGGACGGCCGTTGATGCCGCCGGCATCGTTGATCTCCTTCACGGCTACCTCGGTGCCCATGCGCATGGACTCGCCGTAGACGGCGGCGTCCCCCGTCAGGTGGCTGATGAAGCCGATGGTGATGGGGCCGTCATCGTCGGCCTGACCGGCACCGCCGCCGGTGCCGCCGCCGCAGGCGGCCAGCACCAAGGATGCAACCAGCATCAGGGCCGCAAGCCCCAGCAAACGCCTCTTGCTCACTGCCGCGATCTCTCCTTTCCGTGCAAAAGCGGCATTTTAACTACCCTGCCGTTATTCGGCCTCCCAGGTACAATTCCTGGACCTTGGGGTCATTCAACAGGGACTGCCCGGTGCCCGTGTAGCGGTTCCGGCCCAGCTCCAGGACGTAGCCCCGGTCGGAGACGGCCAGGGCCTGGCGGGCGTTCTGCTCCACCAGGAGGATGGCCTTGCCCTCGTCCCGGAGGGTGTTTACTATAGCGAACATCTGCTGGACCAGGGCCGGCGCCAGCCCCAGGGAAGGCTCGTCCAGGAGCAGCAGGGACGGGCGGCTCATGAGGCCCCGGGCGATGGCCACCATCTGCTGCTGGCCTCCCGACAAGAGTCCCGCCCTGTACTCCAGGCGGGGCGTCAAGTCGGGGAAGTAGGCCAGCACTTCCTCCAGGGCGCCGGGGGGCGTGGGCAGCCCCAGGGACCGGACGCCGATGAACAAGTTCTCCCGCACCGTCAGGGAGGGAAAAACCACGGAGCCTTGGGGCACGTAGGCCAGGCCCCGGCGGATCAAGTCCCGGGGCTGGGCGCCGGTGATGTCGTCCCCCTGCCAGACGATGCGGCCGCCATAGATGTCCACCTGGCTGAAAATGGCCTTCAGCACCGTGGACTTGCCCGCCCCGTTGGGACCGATGATGCACACCGTCTCGCCGGCGTTCACCGTCATGTCCACTTCATGGAGCACCTGCATAGCGCCGTAGCCCGCCTGCAGGCCTTCAATGGTTAGAATGGGTTCAGCCAATTTCAGCCCGCCCCAGGTAGGCATCGATGACCTGCTGGTTTTGCTGGACCTCCACCGGGGTGCCCTCGGCGATCTTCACTCCGTGATCCAGCACGCAGATGTAGTCGGAGATGCCCATGATGAATTCCATGTCGTGCTCCACAATCAAGAAGGTCAAGCCCTGCTCCCGGAGGGTCAGGATGGTCTCCCGGAGCCGCCGGGCCAGGGTGGGGTTCACGCCGGCCATGGGTTCGTCCAGGAGGAGGATGACCGGCTCCACCATGACCGCCGCCGCCAGGGCCAGCAGCTTCTGCTGGCCGAAGGACAACTGGGCCGTAGATTGATGGCGCACCCGGTCCAGGCCCGTCAAGGCCAGGAGTTCTTCGGCCCGGGCCGCCGCCGCCGGGGGCGTCCACCGGCTCTGGGGCAGGAACAGGGCGCCCCACGGGGTCTCCCCCGGCTGCCGCCGGGCCGCCAGGAGCAGATTCTCGTACACCGTCAGGGACTTCATGGGCCGGGCCAGTTGGAAGGTCCGCACCAAGCCCAGCCGGGCCACCACGTCGGGAGCCAGGCCGTGGATGGGCCGGCCCTCCAGGAGCACCCGGCCGCCGTCGGCCTTGTAGAAGCCGCTGATGATGTTGAACAAGGTGCTCTTGCCCGAGCCGTTGGGGCCGATGAGGCCGAAGATGGCGCCCCGGGGCACGGTGAAGGAGACTCCCTGGAGGGCCTGCAGGCCGCCGAAGGCCTTCTTGACCTGGTCAACTTCCAGGAGAGGCCGGCCGCCTTCGGTCATCCTGCCTCACCTGCCTTGGCCGGCCGGGTCAGGGGCGGCTCCGGCAGGAGCCCCTTGGGCCGGAAGATCATGAGCAGCAGCAGGATGACGCTCAAGATGGCCTGCTGGCCCGACCCCACCAGGTGGGGCGGCAGGCCGATGTAGGACAAGGCGTGCTGCAGTCCCACGTACATGAGGGCGCCCAGCAGGGAGCCCCAGTAGTTGCCCAGGCCGCCGAACAGGACGGCCACCAGGATGGAGATCATCAAATTCAGCCCGAACTGCTGGGGGTCGATGAACCGTATGTAGAAGCCCTGGGCCGCTCCCGCCAGCCCGGCGAAAAAGCCGGCGATGGTGATGGCTTCCACCTTGAAGCGCAGGGCCGGCTTGCCCAGGGCCAGGGCGGCGAACTGGTCGTCCCGGATGGCCCGCAGGGCCCGGCCCCAAGGAGAACGGGCCAGGCGCCGGGCCGTCAGGAAGGCCAGGGCCAAAACCACGGCGATGTACGCCGCCTGGGCCGCCGGGCTGCGCAAGGTGAGGCCCAGCAGGGACGGCGCCGGCACCCCGGGGATGCCCATGGGTCCCCGGGTCAGGCTGATCCAGTTGTTGAACAAGGCGTGGGCCACCACGCCGAAGCCCAAGGTGGCCAGGGCGAAGTAGTCGCCCCGCAGGCGCAGGGTGACGGCGCCGATGACTAGGCCGGTGATGGCCGCCAGCAGCCCCCCGGCCAGGAAGGCCGCCAGCCACGGCCACTGGGCCTTCATCACCAGGAGCACGGCGGTGTATGCCCCCACCCCGGCCAAGGCGGCGTGGGACAAGTTGAGCATGCCGCCGGTGCCGGCCACCAGGTTGAGGCCGGTGGCCAGCAGGGCAAAGATCAGCACCGTATTCAGAAAATGAAGGAACACGCTCACAGCTTGACTTCCTCACCCGTGGACCGGCCCAGCAGGCCGCTGGGCTTGATGAGCAGCATCAGGAGGAGCACCAGATAGGCGATGGGCTCCTTCCAAATCCCCGAGGTGTACCAGGCGCCCACGTTCTCAAACAGCCCCAAGGCGAAGGCGCCGATGATGGCGCCGGGGATGCTGCCCAGGCCCCCCAGCACCACGGCGGCGAAAGCCTTCAAGACCAGTACGAAGCCCATGGCGGGGTGGATGTTGATGACCAGCCCCTGGAGGACGCCGGCCACGGCGGCCAGGGCGGAACTGCAGGCGAACACCACCATGGTCACCCGCTCCACGGGAATCCCCTGCACCCGGGCCAGGGCGGGGTTGTCGGCCACGGCCCTGATCTGGGCCCCCAGGTGGGTGCGGTTGATCAAAAAATAAAGGCCGGTGAACAGCAGGGCGCTGACCCCCAGCACCGTCAACTGCACCGGGGTGATGCGGGCGCCGCCGATGACCAGGGGCGCCTGCTGGGCGATGGGGAACATCTGGATGGAACTGCCCGCCGTCATCTGCAGGATGCTTTGCAGCAGGCGGGCCACGGCGATGGCGGCGATCAAGATCTGCATAGCCGGGGCGCCCCGCAGGGGCCGGTAGGTCCAGCGCTCGACGAGAACACCCACCGCCATGGAGGCCACGATGCCCGCCCCCAGGCCCACGGCCATGGTGCCCACGGAGGCCTGGCCGCCCCAAAGGGCCACCACCGCCAGGGCCACGTAGGCGCCCACCATGGCCACATCGCCGTGGGCGAAGTGGGCCACCCGCAGCACGCCGAAAATGAGGGTGAACCCGGCCGCCGCCAGGCTATACAGGCTCCCGGCCACCAGGCTGTTGATGACGATCTGTAGGGCTACTTCCATGGAACGCTCTACCTCTTGACGGGGTGGTGGCGCTGCCTTCTGTCTTTTCTTGGCAGCCCATGGCGAAGCATTGGCTTCGGAACAGGTTCCAGTAGTAAACTTATACTTATAGTTTGCAATAGTCTATGGTTACCCTTGGGAACCAGCAACAGCATTGTCAGCACAGGAGGCGCCATGCAGCCCATCGAACCTGCCGCCGTCGCCCGGCACCTGCAAGATTTTATCGGTAAAGAAGTCTATTTTCACGTGGAAACGACCCAAGGAGCCTATACAAAGGGCACCACGGGCGCCTTCGCCCGCAATGTGACGGCCCGTGTGCGGCGGGCGGGGGTGGCCGGCGAGGGCCCCTACCGGGTCGGCGTGAAAATCGACCACGGCTGGGTGTACGCCGAGGGCCTCACCCACTGGCAGCGAGATGACCAGGGGCGCCTGCTCCTGGCGGGCCATGATGATGAGGGGCATCTGACGGTGGCCCTGCAGTTGAGCCTACAACCGTTTCCCATGGAGGGGTTAGATGACGACTGACCTGTTTGCCGGGGAACGGCACCTATTGGTCATTCTCCCCCACCCCGACGACGAATCCTTCGGCGTGGCCGGCGTCATGGCCATGCTGCGGCAGCGGGGCGTGCCGGTGACCTACGTGTGCGCCACCGGCGGCCAGATGGGCCGCCATATGGGCCGGCCCCCCTTCGCCAACCGGGAGACCCTGGCCGCCCTGCGGCGCCGGGAACTGGCCGAGGCCATGGGGATCCTCAATGTGGCGGACTGGCGCATGCTGGGCCTATGGGACAAGACCGTGGAGTTCGAGGACCGGGACCGGCTGGCGGAGCGCCTGCTGGCCATCATTAAGGAAGTGAACCCGTCCACCTTGATCACCTTCCATCCTGAGTACGGGGGCCATCCCGACCATAAGGCCCTGGGCGCCGCCGTCATCCAGGCGGTGGAACAGCTGCCGCCCCAGGAGCGGCCCCGGGTGTGGTGCCCCGTGGTGCAGAAGGAGCACCTCAACCTGGGCATTCCCGTGGTGGAGGTGGACATCACCGCCTTCCAGGAGCAGAAGAAGGCGGCCTTCAGCGCCCACCGCTCCCAGACCTCCGGCTGGGAGGAGCGGCTGGCCAAGAACGAGCGCATGCGGGAAGAGTTCAGCGAGTTGTTCGTCAAGGAACGGTTCCTGGTCCATCCTGTATCCGGCAGCTAGGGGCAGCATCATGTTTTCCGCCCGCTCCCCTGTCCGCCTGACCGTTCCCGTAAAGGATCCCTTCGACTGGCATCTGACCATGACCTATCCCAGCCGGGCCTACGCCCACCCCATCTACCGGGCCGAGGGGGACCGGCTGCACCGGGTGGTCTGGCTGGGCCGCCGGCCGTGGCGTTTAACCCTGGGCCCTGCCCGGCGCCACGGCAAGGACTGGCGCCTGGCGGTGGAGGGGTATCCCCTCAGGGGTGAGGCCCCAGGGGCGGGTGCTGGGGCCGGTAACGATGGTGCTGCCGGTGGCGGTGCCGACGCCGATTCCGGTGCCGTGGCCCAGGCCCTGCAGGATGCGGTGGCGCAAATCGTGTCAGCCGACCACGACTTGGCCGCCATGGCCGACGCCGTGGCCGGGGACCCGGTGATGGCCCGCTTGGTGCAGCGGTTTCAAGGCCTGCGCATCCTGCGCATGCCCTCGGTGTTTGAAGGGCTGGCCGACGCCATCGTGGGCCAGCAGATCAGCGTCCCCGCCGCCCACAAGATCCGCCTGAGGCTAATGACGGAGTTTTTTCCCCGGGCTGCCGCAGAGCCCGATTTCCTTCCCGATCCCCTGCCCTTTCCCCACCCGGCCGCCGTGGCCGGTGCTGACCTGGACGACTTGATCCGGTGCGGGTTGATCGGCCGGCGGGCCGAGTACCTGGCGGGGGTGGCCCGCCTGGCCGTCGACGGTGAACTGCCCGGTGACGATCTAAAGAACGCTTCCTTGCACGCCGCCGTCAAGCGACTTACCGCCATCCGGGGCGTCGGCCCGTGGACGGCGGAGTTGACCCTGCTCTTCAGCGTGGGGCGCACAGACATCTGCCCCGCGGGCGACTTGGGCCTCCAGGACGCCGTGGCCCGGGCCTACGGCTTGGACCGGCGGCCGGCGGAGCAGGAAGTGCGGGAGATGGCCGCCGCCTGGGCGGGCTGGGAAAGCTACGCCGCCTACTACCTGTGGGGCACCCGCCGCTGGAACGGCTGACAAAGCCTGCCCGCAGGAATGGATTGCCCGCAGGAATGGCTTCCCGGCGCGCCGAAGGCGTAGTTTCGTGACGAAGGCGTAGTTTGAAATAGGCGTGTTTTTGATCCGAGCAAGTTTAGCCAGGGAGGTCGGTATCGGTGGGCCAGACAGCCGTGGTGGAGCCCCAGCAGGTGGCGGCCGCCATCGACCAGCATATTCGTCCCGACACGTTCCCCGTGGGAATCAAGATTTTCAAAGACGAGCCCTTGCCGCCCCGGGTCAAGCGGCCTTACGCCGACCTGGGGGTGAAGATCAGCATCTGCCAGGGCATTTCCTTCGCCCGCCGCTATGGCTGGGTGATGGCCATGGACAACGAAGACATGCAGTGCCCCATCGCCCAGGTGGCCTTCGGCTTTGAAGATGCCATCCCCTACTATACGGAGGGCAACCTGGCCGCCGGCATGTACGTGGAGACATGCGGCCAGGGGGCCATCACCGAGGAAGCCTTGCCCAAGTTCACCCGGGCAGAGGCGGGAACGGTGGTGGTGGCGCCCCTCCACCGGTGCGCTTTCACTCCCGACCTGCTGCTGGTGTACGGCAACTCGGCCCAGGTGATGCGGCTCACCGCCGCCGCCTTGTACAAGCGGGGCGGCGCCATCACCTCCACCACCAGCGCCCGGGGCGACTGCGCCGACATCGTGGTCCGCACCATGCAGACCGGCGAGCCCCAGTACATCCTGCCCTGCTACGGCGACCGCATCTTCGGCCAGACCCAGGACTACGAGATGGCCTTCACCTGCCCGTGGGACCGGCTGCCCGAACTGCTGGAAGGCCTGGAGGGCACCCACAAGGGCGGCGTGCGCTACCCCATCCCCCACTACCTGCGGTACCAGGCTGAGTTCCCCAAGACGTACCAGAAGCTGCAGGAATT
>DATGRI010000013.1 GCA_035303785.1 Sphingobacteriaceae bacterium | reverse complement strand
CTGTAGCGGCGGGTGGAATCGAACCACCGACACAGCGGGTATGAACCGCTTGCTCTACCTCTGAGCTACGCCGCCTCTGAAAGCAACATTTATTATAGCCCGGGAATCCTCACCCTTCAACCATCTTGCGGGCCGGCGGCGCCAGCGTCGCCGCCATCACCGCCATCTTCACCACCATCCCCAGCCTCTGCCGCCGCCTCTTCCCCCGGCGGCAACGGCCCCGCCAGCAGCGAGGCCGCGATGGAGACCACGATGATCGAACCCACTACCGCCAGCGAGCCGAAGGTGGAAATCTCCACCCAGTTGGCCAGGATCATCTTGACGCCGATGAAGACCAGGATCAGTGACAGCCCGTACTTCAGATATCTGAAATAGCTGACGATGTCGCCCAGCAGGAAGTACAGCGACCGCAGGCCCAAGATGGCGAACACGTTGGATGTATATACGATGAACGGCTCCCGGGTGATGCCGAAAATGGCCGGGATTGAATCCAGGGCAAACATCAAGTCCGTCGTTTCCACCAGGATCAAAACCAGCATCAGGGGCGTGGCCCACAGCCGGCCGTCTATCCGCAGCAAGAACCGCTCGCCGTGGTACTTCTCCGTGATGGGGATGAAGCGCCTCACCCAGCGCAGCACCGGATTGCCGGCCAGGTCCACCCCTTCGGACTTGGCCAGGGCCATCCGGGCGCCGGTCCAAATTAGAAAGATACCGAAGACATAAAAAATCCACTGGAACCGGGCGATGAGGCTGGCCCCCACCAAAATCAGCGCAAGGCGCATCACCAAGGCGCCCAGGATGCCCCAGAACAGCACCCGGTGCCGGTAGGCCGGCGGCACGGCGAACATGTCGAACAACATAATGAAGACGAATATGTTGTCGACGCTGAGGGAGTACTCCACCAGATAGCCGGCCAGGAATTCCGCCGCCGCCTCGCTGCCCATCCGCCAGTAGACCAGGCCGTTGAACAGCAGGGCTACGCTCACCCATAGGGCGGTCCACATGGCCGCTTCCCGCGTGCTGACCACATGGGCCTGGCGGTGAAAGACGCCCAAATCCAGCAGCAAAATTCCCAATATGATTACGGTAAAAACAACCCAAATCAGCGGTGAGACCGTCATGCCGCTTCCTGCCCCCTGAGTGCCTAAGTCCCTTTATTGTCCCGCATAACTCCCCATAATGATGAGTGATACGATATTGTGCAGTCGAGGGTCGAGGAAGGTGAGATCATGAGCGAAACGGCCAACCAGTCCCCCGCCGACAAAATAATGCAAACATATTGGGACCTGTTTTTGGAAGAGCAAATCGGCCTGGAGCAGTTCTGCCGCCGCCTGGCCGGCGGCGAGTTCGGGTCCTACACCAAGGACCAGATCACCGATTTCCTCCGCCAGGTGGAAGTCAACATCCTGCAAAACATCGACACCATGCTGGAGGCCAATCCCCACCTGGCGCCCCTGCGGGACGAACGCATCGAGGAAACCCGGCAGATGATCGACGATCTGGTGAACCGCTTCGGCGCCCCGGGCTAAACCCAGGACGCCGAAATGAACGGGCCCCCGGCCGGCCACCGGCACCGGCGGCCGGCGGTGTACCCCAGCCCAGCCCCGCTACAGCAGCCCCTTATACTGGCCGCCGTCCACCTGGACGAAGGCGCCGGTAATGTAGGCCGCCCGGGGCGACGCCAGAAAGGCCACCAGGTTGGCCAGTTCCTCGGGCTCGCCGATGCGGCCCATGGGAATCCCCCGGGCCGTCTCGGCCAGGATTTCCTCCGGCGTCTGTCCGGTTACCCCCGCCTTGGCCCGCGCCAGCTCCCACTGCCGGTCCGTGAGAATGGGTCCCGGCATGACGCTGTTGAAGCGGATGCCTTCGGCGGCGTACTCCAAGGCCAAGGTCTTCAGCAGGCCCAAGACGCCCAGCCGGATTGAGTTGGACAAAATCAAGTTGCTGTACGGCTGCTTAACCGCGGCCGAGGTGATGTAGACCACGCTGCCGCCCCCGGCCGCCTTCAGATGGGGTATGGTCAGCCGGCACAGGCGGGCCGCCGACAGGAGCAGCAATTCAAAGGCCTGCTGCCACTGCTCGTCCGTCAGATCCAGCAACTGCCCCGCGGGTGGGCCGCCGGCATTTCCTACTACTATATTTATCTGCCCGTAGTGGTCCGCCGCCGCCGCCACGAAATTGGCCAGGGCTTGTCCGTCCCGCAGGTCCACGGGACGGGCGAAAACCTCAGCGCCCGTCGCCGACCGGATTTCATCGGCGGCCTGCTGGATCTGTTCTTCACCCCGGGAGAAAATAGCCAGCCGGCAGCCTTCCTCCGCCAGCTTCATGGCCGCCGCCTTGCCCAAGCCCCGGCTGGCTGCCGCCACCAAGGCCACCTTGCCTGTCAACTGCAAGTCCATGGACCACCATGCCCCCCATCGCGCAAAGGAACTAGAATATACGGTAGTGCTCACCTTTTTGGACACCGGTCCCGGTGCATTATATAATGATTGCGTCTTTACCGGAATTGAAAACCATTATCACTAGATAAGGGCGACAAATACGTCGCCCCGACGACACGGAGGGATGATGCGTAAATGGCCCCTGTCCTCGAAGTGCGGAATTTGCGCACCCAAATCGAAGGACAAGAGATCCTCAAAGGTGTCAACCTGACCATCAACCCCGGCGAATTCCATGCCATCATGGGCCCCAACGGCTCGGGCAAGAGCACTTTGGCCTACACCATCATGGGCCATCCCCACTACGAAGTAATCGGCGGCGACATCCTGGTGGACGGCGAGAGCATCCTGGAGATGGAGCCCGACGAGCGCTCCGCCAAGGGTGTTTTCCTGGCCTTCCAGTACCCCTTGGAATTTTCCGGCGTGAGCATGGCCAACTTCCTCCGCACCGCCCTCAACGCCCGCCTGGAAGGCGATGAGGAAGTGGACATCCTGGAATTCCACGACCAGTTGGAAGAACAGTTGGCCCGCATCAAGATGGATCCCTCCTTCGCCAACCGCTCCCTCAATGAGGGCTTTTCCGGCGGTGAAAAGAAGAAGGCCGAGATGGTGCAGATGGCCATGCTGAAGCCCCGCATCGCCGTCATGGACGAAACCGACTCGGGCCTGGACATCGACTCCCTCCAGAGCGTGGCCGAGGTGGTCAACGCCATGCGGGACGGCACCTTCGCCACCCTCATCATCACCCACTACAAGCGCATCCTGGAGTACATCCGCCCGGACTTCGTCCATGTCATGGTCGACGGCCGCATCGTCAAGTCCGGCGGGCCTGAACTGGCCGATGAAATCGAAGCCAAGGGCTACGACTGGATTCGGCAGCAGGTCTGACCAGTCCACCGTGGGAAAGGAGGATTCCGGAAATGGCGAAAGAAGCGGCTGGAACCGCCCAATTGGCCGCCATGCGGGGCCCTTCCAAAGATGCTGTCGAAGCCCTCAGCCGCCTCAAGGGCGAGCCCGACTGGATGCTGAAGCGGCGGCTTGAGGCATTGGAAATCTATGCGTCCACCAACCCGCCCCGCTGGCAGTACATGGACAGCAGCAAGTTTAAATTCGACGATTTGGCACCTTACAGCGCGCCCCCGGCCTGGTCGGAGGCCTCGGCCCTGCTGCCCGCCGACGCCATGCAGCTGGTCGACGGCGAGACCGCCGGCGCCGGCTACGCCGTCCAGGTGGATTCGGAAGTGGTCAAGCACCGGCTGGATCCGGCCCTGGCGGAGCAGGGCGTTATCGTGACCAGCATGGAAGAGGCCCTGGCCCGGCACCCCGACTTGGTGCAGGAGCATTTCTTCCAGGGCGGCGGCATGGATATGGAGGAGGATCACTTCCTCGCCCTCCACGCGGCCCTTTGGAGCGGCGGCCTCTTCGTCTACGTGCCCAAGGATGTGGAAGTGCAGCTGCCCGTGTACTTCTTCCATACCGTGAGCAACCCGGGCGCCATGGCCCAGCCCCACAACATGATCATTGTGGACCGGCACGCCCGGCTGCACCTGTACGAGGAATACTTCTCCACCACGGGCAGCGGCAGCCCCTACTCCGGCGCCAACACCTTCCTCCACCTGAAGGACGGCAGTGAGGCCCGGGTAGTGGTGGTGCAGCGCTGGGGCCACAACATAAATGAAGTGTCCAAGCACCAAGCCCTGGTGGGGCGCGATGCCCGGGTGAACATCACCAACGCCCTCATTGGCGGCGGCATGGTCCAGAAGCGGGTCCGGGCCGAACTGCGGGGCACGGGGGCCAACAGCGAAATGCACGCCATGATCCTGGCCACCCACCAGCAGCACCTGGACCTCATCACCGAGAACCGCCACCTGAACAGCAATACCCACGGCGACATGGTGGTCAAGCAGGTGCTCAAGGACCAGTCCAAGACGGGCTTCCAGGGCATGATCCACATCGCCCGCAACGCCCCCCAGAGCACCGACTTCCTGGCCGCCGACGCCCTGGTGCTGGACCCCGGCGCCTCGGCCGACGCCATTCCCGGCCTGGAAATCTTCAACGACGACGTGCAGGCCAGCCACGGCGCCACCGTGGGCCAGATCGACGAGGAGCAGCTGTTCTACATGATGAGCCGCGGCATCCCCCGCAACGTGGCGGAACTGGCCATCGTGGAAGGCTTCTTCATGCCCCTGCTGGAGCGGGTGCCGGAAGAGGCGGTCCGCCAGCGCCTGGCCGGCTTCCTGGGCGAGACCGTCCGGCGCTGAGGGTTCATTTAGAAGGTGGGGATTATGGACGCCCAAGCCGCCTTGGACGCCCGGCGGATAAAAGAGGACTTTCCCATACTGGCCCGTCACGTTCACGGCAAGCCGCTGGTCTATTTGGACAATGCGGCCACCTCCCAAAAGCCCGAGAGCGTGATCCGGGCCATCGACAACTACTACCGCATGCACAACAGCAACGTGCACCGCAGCGTCCACCTGCTGGCCGAGGAGTCGTCGGTGGCCTACGAAGAAGCCCGGGCCAAGGTGGCCCGCTTCGTGAACGCCCGGCGATCCGAGGAGATCGTCTTCACCAAGGGCACCACCGAGGCCATCAACCTGGTGGCCCGGGGCTGGGCCATGCCCCGGCTCCAGCCCGGCGACGAGATCGTGGTCACGGAGATCGAGCACCACAGCAACCTGGTGCCCTGGCACATGGTGGCCAAGGCCACCGGCGCCCGGCTGCGGCCCATTCCCTTTGACCATCAGGGCCTGCCCCAGATGGATAAGCTGCCCGAGATCATCAACCCCCGCACCCGGCTGGTGGCCGTGACCCACGCCTCCAACGTGCTGGGCACCGTCATGCCGGTGGCGGAGATCGTGGCCGCGGCCAAAGCCCAAGGCGCCCTGGTGCTGCTGGACGGCGCCCAAAGCGTTCCCCACCTGCCCGTGGACGTACAGGCCCTGGACATCGATTTCCTCGCCTTTTCGGGCCATAAGATGCTGGGGCCCACGGCCAGCGGCGCCCTCTGGGCCCGCTACGAACTGCTGGAAGAAATGGAGCCTGTGGACGGCGGCGGGTCCATGATTCGCCGCGTCACCTTGACCGAGTCCACCTACATGGACCCGCCCGCCCGTTTCGAGGCCGGCACCCCGCCCATCGCCCAGGCCATCGGGCTGGGCGCCGCCGTGGACTACTTGACCAGCCTGGGCATGGATAAAGTGGCCCGGCACGAACAGGAACTGACCCGCCTGGCCTACGAGCGCCTGGCCGCCGTGGAGGGCATCACCCTCTACGGCCCGCCGCCGGAGCACCGGGTAGGGGTCATCTCCTTCAACCTGCCCGAAGTGCACCCCCACGACCTGGCCAGCCTGGTGGACCAGGAAGGGGTGGCCATCCGGGCCGGCCACCATTGCTGCATGCCCCTCCACGACAAGCTGGGGGTGGCGGCCACCGCCCGGGCCAGTTTTTACATATACAATACCCCTGAGGATGTGGACGCCCTGATCAACGCCCTCCAGGCGGCTAGGAAGGTGTTCCGGCCATGAGCGCCGAGATGTACAAAGAATACATACTGCAGCACTACCGGCGCCCGCGGAACCACGGCACCCTGGAAGACGCCGACATCATCCATGAGGACGACAATCCCCTCTGCGGCGACCGGGTGCGGGTCGCTGTCAAAATCGAAGACGACCGGATCGCCGATATCCGGTTCCAAGGCAAGGGTTGCGCCATCAGCCAGGCATCGGCCTCCATTATGACCGACAAGGTCAAGGGCAAGACCTTGGACGAAGTGAAGGCCATCGACACCGAGGAGGTTCTGGGCTGGCTGCGCATCCCCGTCAGCCCCATGCGGGTGAAGTGCGCTATGCTTGGAGTAAAGGTTCTGCAGGCGGGAATTCACCAGCTGGAGCGGGAGCAGGCCGAGAGCAACTAGCCACTCCCCGCGGGGGTGCTGCCCAAGGTATGGCCGACCGGCAACTCTACCTCATTACCGGCCCCACGTCCGGCATGCCCTTGGACCATGCCGTGGACGCCGCCCTTTCCGGCGGTGTCCAGTGGGTGCAGCTGCGGGCCAAAACCCTGCCCGCCCGCCGGCAGCTGGCCTTGGCCTCGGCCTTGGGCAGGCTGTGCCGGACCCACGGCGCCGTCTTTCTCATCAACGACCGGGTCGATGTAGCCATCGCTGCCGGCAGCCACGGCGTCCATCTGGGCGAGCAGGGCCTTCCCCCTGCGGTAGCCCGGCGCCTGCTGCCCCCCGGCGCCCTGGTGGGCGTCTCAGTCCACTCTGTCGAGGCGGCCCGGGCAGCGGCGGCGGCCGGCGCCGACTACCTCATGTTCGGCAACGTGTACCCTACCGCTTCCCATCCCGGCAAGCCGGGGGCCGGCGTCGACGCCCTGGCCCAAGTGGTGGCCGCCGTAGACCGGCCGGTACTGGCCGTGGGCGGCATAACGCCGGCCAACGTCCTGGACGTGCTGGCCACGGGCTGCGCGGGAGTGGCCGTCATCTCCGCCATCCTGCAGGCCCCGGACCCGGCCCGGGCGGCCGCAGCCTTCCGGGAGCGGATGGCTGCCTGCCCCGACCCGCCCCTTCATGCCATGCCGCAGATTGGAACCCACGATGCCGCGGAGGAGGTGTACCATGATCCGCATCAACTTGAACGGCACTGATCGGGAGATCCCGGCGGAAACCACCCTCTTGGGACTGGTGGAGCAGTTGGGCTGGCCCCAGAAAGGGTCTGCCGCCGCCGTAAACGACGAAGTCATCCCCAAGGCCCGCTGGGCCACTACGGTGCTGCGGGAAGGAGACCGGGTGGAACTGGTCCGTCCCATGGGCGGCGGCAGCGGTCCTGACGGGGCAGCCGCCGATCCGGATCCCGGCGGCGAGCCCGACGATCCCTTCGTCCTGGGCGGCCGCACCTTCCGCAGCCGCCTCATCGTCGGCACCGGCAAGTACTCATCGGTGGAAGTGATGCAGGCCGCCTTGGCCAATTCCGGCGCCGAGATGGTAACCATGGCCATCCGCTACATGAACCTGGAACAGGGCGGCGCCGACCTGCTGCGGGCCGTCGATTGGACCCGCTACCACCTGCTGCCCAACACCGCCGGCGCCTACACCGTGGAGCAGGCGGTGAAAATGGCCATGCTGGCCCGCGAAGCCTTGGAAACGCCGTGGATCAAGCTGGAAGTCATCGGCGACGCCGACTCCTTGCTGCCCGACCTGCAGGGCACCGTGGAAGCCGCCCGCATCCTGGTGCGGGAAGGCTTCATCGTGCTGCCCTACACCACGGCCGATCTGGTCACCGCCCTCCGCCTGGAAGATGCGGGCTGCGCCGCCGTCATGCCCCTGGCGGCCCCCATCGGCACGGGTCAAGGTCTCGTGGATTGGACAAGCATCCGCCGCCTGGTGGACCGGATCCAGGTGCCTGTCATCGTGGACGCCGGCATCGGCTGCGCCACCGACGCCTGCCAGGCCATGGAGCTGGGCGCCGATGCCGTCCTGGTGAACACGGCCATCGCCCGGGCCGACGACCCTCCCCGCATGGCACTGGCCATGCGCTACGGGGTCATGGCCGGCCGCCTGGGATACCTGGCGGGTAGGATGCCAATCTATATGGAAGCCCAGCCCTCCTCGCCCACCACGGGCGTGCCCCTGCCGCCCATGCGGCAGCCGGGTGAGGTAGAATAGAACCCACCATTTGGGCGGCGTGCTATAGTCTGCCCAAGGAGGTGCACCCAGTGCAGGTCGAACGCGTAATAATCATCGGCAGCGGCCCTGCCGGCCTGACCGCAGCCTTGTACACGGCCCGCTCCAACCTGGAACCTTTGGTCATCGCCGGCGTGGAGGCCGGCGGGCAGCTTATGCTCACCACCGAGGTGGAGAACTACCCCGGCTTCCCCGACGGCATCATGGGCCCCGAACTGATGATGCGCTTCCGGCGGCAGGCGGAACGCTTCGGCACCCGGTTCGTCGACGCCGACGCCACGGCCGTGGACTTCTCCCAACGGCCCTTCAAGGTAGAAGTGGGCAACGACACCTACCTGGCCGAGGCCGTCATCATCGCCACCGGCGCCAAGGCCAAGTGGCTCGGCCTTGAATCCGAAAGCCGGCTGGTGGGCCGCGGCGTATCCAGCTGCGCCACCTGCGACGGCTTCTTCTTCCGAGACCGGGACGTGGTGGTGGTGGGCGGCGGCGACACCGCCATGGAAGAGGCTTTGTTCCTGAGCAACATCTGCAGGAGCGTTACCGTAATCCATCGCCGGGACCAGCTCCGGGCCAGCAAGATCATGCAGGACCGGGCCATGGCCAATCCCAAGATCAGCTTCATCTGGGACTCGGTAGTGGAGGAGATCCTGGGGGACGAGACCGTCACCGGCGTCCGCATCCGCAACGTGAAGACGGGGGAGACCAGCGAGGTTCCCGCCCAGGCCATGTTCGTGGCCATCGGCCACAAGCCCAACACCGAGTTGTTCGCCGGGCAGGTGGAGCTGGACGAGCAGGGCTACATCAAATCCTATGACGGCCAGCGCACCAACGTGGAAGGGGTGTTCGTGGCCGGCGACGCCCACGACTTCCGCTACCGCCAGGCAGTGACGGCCGCCGCGGCGGGCTGCAAGGCCGCTCTGGAAGTGGAGCGCTGGCTCCTGGCCCAGCCTACGGCCGCCAAGGCCGCCCAATAAAGGCATCCTCGTGTCCCAGCAGTTCGGCCGGGAACTCCGGAAGTGGCGGCAGGAGGCGGGCTATGACCTGGAGGCCCTGGCCCGCTTCGGCCCCATGACGGCCGCCCACCTCCAGGGCATCGAAGAGGGCGCGGCCCAGGACCTCTACCGGCTGCTCCATCCCCTGGGCTATACCTTGGGACGGGCCTGCCGGCCGGCCTTGGACCAGGGCGCCGGCCCTGCCCGCGCCGAAGCCCTACGGGCCGCGGCCGAGGCCCTGGCCGGATTCCTGAATGACGGCGCCGGGCAGACCTACCTGGCCGGCCTGCAGCTGGGCTGGGACTCGTTCCGCCGGTCCCTTTGAAGGCGGGGCACGTTGCGGGGCCCGCAGCCCCCCAGTAGACAGGAGCAAAACTAAGGAGGCGAAGGCATGGCAACTCAAGACGCGGTAATGGCAGCCCTCCGGCAGGTGCAGGATCCCGAACTTCACAAGAGTCTGGTGGAGTTGAACATGATCGAGTCGGTGGAAATCGACGACGGTCACGTCACCGTGACGGTCAAGCTGACCATTGCCGGCTGCCCCTTGAAGGACACCATTCGCCGGGACGTGGAAGAGGCCGTGGCCCGGGTGGAAGGCGTCCAAAAGGTCACCGTCGTCTTGAACACCATGACCGACGCCGAACGGGCCCAGCTGGTCCGCCAGCTGCGGGGCGACGACGGCCCCATCTCGCCCCTCCTGCGCCCCGACAGCCCCACGGAAGTCATCGCCGTGGCCAGCGGCAAGGGGGGCGTGGGCAAGTCCACCGTCGCCGTCAACCTGGCCGTGGCCCTGGCCGAGCGGGGCCACCGGGTGGGCCTCATGGACTGCGACATCTACGGCTTCAGCATCCCCGGCATGATGGACATCCAGGACGTCCATCCCACGGTCATCGACGAGATGATCCTCCCCGTAGAAGCCTTCGGGGTGAAGGTCATCTCCATGGAATTCTTCCTGCAGGAGAACCGGCCCGTCATCTGGCGGGGCCCCATGCTGGGCAAGATGCTGCAGACCTTCTTCGACCGGGTGTACTGGGGCGACCTGGACTACTTGGTCCTGGACCTGCCGCCGGGCACCGGCGACGTGGCCTTGGACGTCCACCGGCTGCTGCCCCGATCCCGGGAGATCATCGTCACCACGCCCCATCCCACGGCCACCCACGTGGCCTACCGGGCCGCCAAGATGGCCCTGGACACCCAGCACGAGATCATCGGGGTGGTGGAAAACATGTCCTACTTCCGCCCGCCGGGATCCGACGAGAAGTACCGCATTTTCGGTGAAGGGGGCGGGGAGGCCCTCAGCCGGCAGTTGAACGTGCCTCTCCTGGCCCAGCTGCCCCTGGGCAACCCCACCCGGAACGGCACCGCCGTGTTCGCCCCGGGAAGCGATGCCCATGCCGCCTTCCAGAAGATCGCCGCCGCCTGCGAGGAGGTGGCCGTGAAGTCAGGCTAATAGCGCCATGAGCCAATTCCTGGACCTGACCAAGCAGCTGCGCTTCGAAGAATTTAAGCAAGAACTGGGCGCCGCGGCCCAAGGGCCTTGGACCTGGCCCCGGCTGTTCCGTCTCATGGAAGACCTGGGCCTGAAGGACATCAACGGCTACATGGCGGCCGGCTGGTGGGTGCCCGTAGAAGCCCGGAAGGATCCCCAGGAACTGGACCGTCTGGCTGCCCTCGTAGAGGAGGCCATGGCCCAAGGCCGCTTCCCCGATCCCGACCAACCGTATTCATGGGAGGAAGTCCGGCGCCTGGGCGAGCTTTGCGGGCTCACGCCCCAGGACCTGGTGGAATCCCTCATCTGGCAATATTCCCTGACCTTGGGCGAGGAAGTTTTTGCCGGAGCCCTTCGCAAAATCGCCCAGTCCCCCGATTAATAAACCGGGAGCAGGGGTGGCAACCTACCGGTTTGCCCCCTTTCAATCTATCCCGTCTTCTATGCTAGAATGTTTTTAAGTAAGCCGCCCGGAATTGGGCGGCCAAAGGGCTGTTCGCTTCAACATTTCCTAGGGTCGGCGAGGAGGCAGGGCAGTGAGGGAGCAACTTTCCCTGATGGTCGGCGGCCAGCAGGGTGAAGGTATCGACAGTACCGGTGTCGTGCTCGCCAATGTTCTCAATCGTCTTGGCTATCAAATCTACGGCCAGCGGACGTTTTCTTCCCGGATCAAGGGCGGCCACACCAACTTCAAGATCCGGGTAGCCCGTCGACGGGTCCTTTCCCTGGAAG
>DATGRI010000012.1 GCA_035303785.1 Sphingobacteriaceae bacterium | reverse complement strand
TACTTCCCTTTTCGGGCGGCGGGCCGTTTTTCGTTAGGGCCGCCGCCAGCAAAGCGGCCACTTCGGGCCGGCTGAACTCCCGGGGCAGTTCCTCCCCCGCCGCCAGCCGCTCCCGCACCTGGGTGCCGCTCAAATGCACGTGCTGGTCAGGCCCGTGGGGGCACGTCTTGCGGGTGGCCATGCCGCCGCAGGCCCGGCAGTAGAAGGCCGGCTCGAAAAACAAGGGCGATACGCCCAGCTGCTCCGGCCGGAAGCGCCGGAAAATCCCCTGGCATTCATATGGATCGTAGAAGCCGCCCACGCCGGCGTGGTCCCGGCCCACGATGAAATAGCGGCAACCGTAATTTTTCCGCACCAAGGCGTGGAACACCGCCTCCCGGGGGCCGGCGTAGCGCATGGCGGCGGGGAAGCCCGTCAGCAGCACCCGCTCCCGGGGGTAGTAGTTCCGGATCATCACGTCGTAGGAAGCCATCCGCACTTCCGCCGGGATGTCCTCCCTCCGGGTCCACCCCACCAGGGGATGGAGCAGCAGGCCGTCGGCCAGTTCCAAGGCGCATTTCTGGATGTACTCATGGGCTCGGTGGATGGGATTGCGGGTTTGGAAGCCCACCACGTCCCGCCAGCCCCGGGCCTGGAACTCCCGCCGGGTTTCCGCCGGCGTCAGGGGCCGCTGGATTCCTGCGCCGGTGCCGGCACCACCGGCACTGGAGCCCTCAGCGCCTCTGCCTTCACCGCCTCCGCCCTCACCGCCTTCGTCCAATGCAGCCAGCCAGGTCAAGGCGCCGCCCACGGCCACGTCGCCCCGCCGGTAGAGGGCCGCAACTCCCGGATGTTCCAGGCTCTCGGTGCCGTATACGAAGTGGGCTTCCCGGGCCTTGTTGAAGCGAAAAATGTCTTCCACCTGGAGAATGGCCAAAGGCCGGCCTTGGGTATCGGCCAGGGCGGCCCTGCCGTCCAAGGGCAGCCGGGCGGCGGTTTCCTCATCCACCGTCAAGGTGATGGGAATGGTCCAAGGCAGCCCGTTTGCCAGGTGCATTTCTTCCACTACCGATTCGTAGTCGTCTCTGGTCATGAAGCCGGCGATGGGGCTGTAGGCGCCGGCGGCAATCAGCCGGGCGTCGGCCGTGGCCACGGCGTCCAGAGCAATCCGGGGCAAGGCGGCCCAGGCGGCCAGGCCTGCCTCCCGGGCTTCGCCCGTCAGCAGCCGGTTCACCAGCCGGCCGCCGTGGGGCGGCGGGAGCCCGCCGTCGCGCAGCCCTTCGTCATGCCGTACTTCGTCGCGCAAGCCTGTACCCCGCATCCCTTCGCCGCTGAAGCCGTCCTTTTTCATTGCGCCGACCCCCCGGCGCCGTGGAGGCCGCATTCCCGCTTCCCGTGACCTTGCCAGCGTCCCGACCGGGGATCGGCGCCGGGGTCGACGGGCGCCGTGCAGGGCAGGCAGCCGATGCTGGGATACCCCTGGTGGTGCAGGGGATTGTGGGGCACGTCATGCTCCCGGATGTACTGCCACACGTCGTCCCAAGTCCAGCGGGCCAGGGGGTTGACCTTGGCCAGGCCGAAGCGGTCATCCCAGCCCACCACCGGAGCGTTGGCCCGTTCCGGGGTCTGGTCCCGGCGGATGCCGGTAATCCAGGCCGACAGGCCAGCCAGTACTCCCTGCAGGGGCTGCACCTTGCGGATGAAGCAGCATTGGTCGGGCTGGCGCTCCCACAGGGCCGGCCCGTGCTCCGCCTCCTGTTGGGCCAGGGTCAATTCAGGCTCGATGCGCTCAAATTGCAGGGGATAGCGCTCAGCCGCCCTGTGGGCCAAGTCGTATGTCTCGGAAAAGAGCAGGTGGGTGTCCAAATAAAATACCCGGGCGCCGGGCGCCACCCGGGCCAGCATGTGGACCAGCACCATATCCTCGGCGCCGAAGCTGCAGGCCAAAGCCACCCCGTCGCCGAAGGTGCGGGTCGCCCAGGCCAGCACTTCTTCCGACGGGGCCGCCTCCCACCGGCGGCCCATTTGGTCCCAGTCCACCGACTGCTGCAACGCCATAGGCCTTCCCCCCTCCTGATTCAGCCTTTTCAACCTATTCGCCCGGTGGACCGGCCGGTGACTCACAAGCCCGGCCGACTGCAGGCATACATTTTTCCATGAAGGGCGTCCGGGCAGCTGCCAGGCCGGCGTTCAGCGGCTGGATCAGGCCATTCCGCAAAAAGTTGCACTTGCTTTTCGGGCGTACTGAGCAACATTTTGAGTTTTTGTACCGTAGGGGGCCATTTTTTGCGGGGCAAAATTGCCGATGGGCGCAGAATCTCGCCCAATACCGGCCAAACTTGGCGCTTTAGGCCCTTCCAGGCCCTGCTCGGCCCTGCCCGGATCACCCAAAAACTCAAAAATTGCAATCATCCGGCCCGTTTCAGTGGAGTTTAATTTTGCGGAAAAGCAACAATTGGCTGAACATGGTGGCTTTCGTTGACGGGGAGGCCAAGGAGACGTGGCTGAAACCGGATTCCACATCGTAGTCAGCGAGTTCGTGCCGCCCGGCACCTTGGAGCATCTGACACCCCTGGGCACCGTGGTGTACGAGCCCGGCCTGGCGCAAGACCGGGAGGCCTTGGAAGAGGCTGTAGCCCGTGCTCATGGGCTGGTGGTGCGCAACCGCACCCTGGTGGACGCTGCCCTCCTGGCCCGGGCGCCCCATCTGCGGGTGGTGGGGCGTTTGGGCGCCGGCCTGGACAACATGGACGTGCCTGCCTGCCGGCACCGGGGAGTTCAAGTAGTGTACAGCCCTTGGGGGAATGCGGCTTCGGTGGCCGAGCATACCGTGGCTCTGGCTCTGGCCTTGGCCAAGAGATTACGGGCTGCCGATGCCATGGCCCGGAGCAGCCGGTGGGACCGGGGCGCCCTCCTGGGCACCGAACTGCGGGGCAAGACTTGGGGCATTGTGGGCTTCGGCACCGTAGGCCGCCTGGTGGCGGAAGCCGCCCGGTGCCTGGGAATGCACTGCATCACCCACCACCCCCGTAAGCACGCCGGGCACCCCGACCTCATCACCGCCGGCGTCGACTGGGTGGCAGAAGAGCAGTTGTGGGCCACGGCCCACATCATCTCCATCCACTTGCCCTTGCGGCCGGATACCCTGCATTACGTCAACGCCCGGCGCCTGGCCCCCGTGCGGACGGGAGCCTTGCTGGTCAACACTTCCCGCGGGGGTGTGGTGGACGAAGCCGCCCTGCTGGCCGCCCTAACTTCGGGCCGCCTGGCCGGCGCCGCCCTGGACGTGCGGGAGCATGAACCGCCGCCCCAGCCCGACCCCCTGGCGGCCTTGGACCAGGTGATCCTTACTCCTCATACAGCCGGGTTGACGGAGGAAGCCCAGGAACGGGTAGGACGCCAGGTGGCTGAAGATGTAGGCCGGGTGCTCAGGGGCCTGCCGCCCCTCCATCCGGCCCCTCGCTGACGGCATGGGCCGGTTCCGGAGGGGAACGGGGTGCCGTGCCGGTGCCCGCCTAAGGCCAGGTGGGCTCGCCGGACGGCTGGGGCCGGGTGAGCAAGATGTGGCGCAAAGTGTCGCCCCGCATGCCCTGGCGCAGGGCCTCCAGGGACAGCACCTCCTCAGGCCGGATGTTGCCCAGGTTGGCGTTGGGCCCGAAGCGCAAAATCAAATCCTGCTGCTGGTCCTTGTGGGGCGCCTCCCAAATGAGCAGATCCGGGTCGGGCACCACCCGGGCCAACGATTCCAATTCATCCCCGTCGATGGAGCCGTCGTCCCGGTAGATGACCACGCCCTTGCCCGATTCCCGCCCCTCCACGATGACCTTGAAGGCACCGGCGGCCAGGTCCTCCAGAATCTGCTCCCGGATGCGCATGTGGGGCACCCGGTCGGCGGGGTGCTTCTTGCCCACTTCGGTCAGCACTTGAAACCCTTCGGCCGTCAAGGCGCGGATGAGCCGCTCCCGGTAGCGGGGCCGCAAGTTGATGGTGCCGTCGGATACCTCCAAGGTTTTGAAGCCCAGCCGTCGCGCCCGCTCCACGAAGGCCTTGACCCGATCCTGCATGATGGCGATCTCCAGCAGGGTGCCGCCGGGATACACCTCCACACCGAAGTGGCGGAACAGGCGAATTTTCTCCGCCAGCACCCTTCCGTCGTACAAGACCGATGTGCCGAAGGCCAGTTTGACGAAATCCACGTAGGGGGCGCATAAATCCAGCCAGCCCCGGCCCTCGGCCAGGGACATGCCCTTGTCCATGACCATGGTGAGGCCCCGCCGGCGGGGCTTGGCCTCGGTCCGGGCCATGGGCGCCTCTACGGCTTGGCCCCAGGCCGGATCCCACACCGGCGGCGACTGGGGGCTGGGTTGTTGAGAAGGTGGAAGATGGTCTGCGGGCATGGAAACCGGCTCCTCCTCCCAACCAGCCTATGCAGGGGAGGCAGAGCAGCACCCTAAACTTCCTATTGGAACTGGAACGATTCCGCCGGGCGGCCCGGAGCCCCGAAACTACCCGTCGTCGTCGTTGCCCAGCCGCACCAGGGGGCCCACGGGCCGCACCTTTTTCGCCCGGCGCTGCTTGGGTTGCCGGGCCTTGCCGGCTTTGGCCATTTCGGGGGGCAGCAGTTTCTTCTGATCCAGCCAGAAGAAAACCATCACCCCCACCGCCGCCAGGAGGCCGGCGGCCAGGGCAAAGGTGAGGGTCACGCCCATATCCACCATCAAGCCGAAGGCCGGCGGCCCCAGGGCGGCGCCAAAAAAGCGCACCGTGCCGTATAAGGCCGTGACCAGGCCCCGAATGGACTCCCCGGCCGAACTGGTGACGCCCGTGTTCAGGGTGGGCAGGACCAAGCCGTTGCCGAAACCCAGGAGCACCAGGGCCGCCGTCACCCAGTAGATGCCCCTGGCGAAGATCAGACCGGCCAAGGCGGCGGCCCCCAGGGCAAGCCCTGCCATCACCGTGGCCCGCAGCCACCGGCTCAGGTGGTGCTGCAGGGTGGTCCCTCCCAGCCAGGCGGTGACCGACAGCACCAGAACGGGAATGGCGATGACCAGCCCCTTGACGATGCCGGTGATGTGGTAGTCCTTTTCCAGCACATCCGAGTACCAGCTGAGCACGCCGAACAGCATGAACAGCACCACGGCCCCGCTGGCGAAGGCCGCCGCCAGGGGCAGCCCCCGGCCGGCGAAAACCTCCTGCAAATCCTTCCGGTAGGCCGACAGGCTGCGGGGCTGGGCCTTCTCCTTGGGCTCCCGGACCACCAGCCACAAGCCGGCGGCCGAAGCCCAGGCCAAGGCCGGATAGGCGAAAAAGGGCACATACCAGTTGATGATGCCCAGGGCGGCGCCCAGGATGGGGCTGATGACCTTCCCCAGCCCGTTGGCCGCCTCCAGCAGGCCCATGACTTTAGACCGCTCTTTGCTCTGGAAGATGTCGCCGGCCAGGGCCAGGGCAACCTGGTAGGTGCCGCCGCCCCCCACCCCTTGGATGATGCGGCCGGCGATGATGACGGGGTAGGCGGCATTCTTGAAAAAGACGGGCGCCAGGCCCGCTACCAGCCCGCCCAGGCCGAACAGAAACAAGGCGGGCACCATCACCGTCTTGCGGCCCCAATAATCGGAACCGATCCCCGCCAGGGGGATGACCAGGCCCGCCACCACGGAAAAGGCGGTGATGAGGAGGCCGGCCTTGAAGAGGCTGATGTTCAGGCCCCGCTGCAGGGCGGGCAGCACGGGGATGAGCATGGAGTTGCTCAGGACCATCACGAAAGGCACCGAAGCTAGAACGGCAAAAGGCTTCCTGGTGGCGGGCTTCAAGCGCTTCGCTCCCCCCGGGGTGACCGGACCTTATTCTGCCTCCGGGGGGAGCCTTTTAATGTCTGGAAAAACTGCCTGCTCCGGGCTCAGCGGGTGAAGCGGTGGTTGCCGATCTCCACCGTCATGGGCCGGCCCTGCCAGAAGCTGCTGGTGCTGACCCTGGGGTTGTAGAAGTAGAGGGCCCCGTGGCTGCGGTCGGCCCCGTACAGGGCTTCCCGGGCCGCCTCATAGGAGTCGGGCCGCACCGGCCGGTTTATCTGCCCGTTGAACACTACAGTGAACTGATTGGGGGCATGCAGGACGTCCCAGATGGTGTTGGGGAACTTGGGATGCAGCACCCGGTTGATGATGACGTTGCCCACCGCCACCTTGCCTTCGTAGGGCTCGCTGTAGGCTTCGGCGTTGATGACCCGGGCCAGCAGTTCGAATTCCTGATCGGTGTAGGCAACGTGGGCTTCCCCGGTCTCACCTGCCGCCGGCGAGTCAAAGGCTGCCGTGGCGACCTGGGGATCCACCTTGGTGATGGTGATGGACTGGGTTTCGGCATCCCACTCCACGGAGAACCCCAAGTTCTCCGAGGTCAGCCGCAAGGGGATGTAAATGCGCTCGTGGGCGATGAAGGGTACATCCTCGATGGTCTCGGTGGCCCCGTTGAGGATCGCCGCCGGGTTGTCCACCCGGAGGGTGACGCTCTGCACCCCGTGGTTCAGGGTCACCGCCACATCTTGATAAAAGAACAGTTGGGCCTGGAGGGCTTCCGCCAGATCCCGCACGGGCACGAACACCCGCCCGTTCTTCGTGATGGCCGGGGCCTCCAGGGCCAAAGGCTCACCGTTTACCGAAATGGGGCTGCCCGAGGCGGCGGCGGGGGTGATGCCCATCAGCAGGACGGCCGTCAAGGCCAAGGCGAGCAGGACACCCAGACGCCGCCGGCTAAAGGCGCCGCTGTCACGAATCATGGGTTCCTCCCGGTAAAATAGACATCACCGGGAGGGTATTAAGCGGAAAATGCCCTTTGTCCTGCTTTTTTAGCCTTTTTGGGTCCCGGGGCCCATTCCGGACCCCGGCCATGGGGCTCCCGAAACAATGCTCAGCCCGTCAACTCGCAGCGAACGTAATCCTTGAAAACCCATCCTCTGTCGCCGTCGGGCAGTTGGATGCGGGCCCAGTTGCCCTGGTATTCCTCCACCACCACGGGCACTCCCTGATGAAGCCGCCGCTTCTCCTCCTGCCGGGGAGAAGGCCCCATGCGCACCTTCACATCGTCGTGGGTGATGACCCCGAAGCAGTGGAAGCTCTCGGGCACCATGCCCTCGGCCACCAGGGCCAGGGCCGCCAGTTGGAAGCGCTGGGCCCGGATCATCTGATCCACCAGGCGCCGCTCCGTCTCAGTGACGGCCCGGCGGGCCAATGCATCGTATTCCTGCAGCAACGGCTTTTCCGACGAAACCATCTGCTCCGCCAGCCCCTGCAATTCGCTCATGATCATCCTCCTCGGCAAGCCCGTAAGCCTGGTCCTAGACCGCAATCGTTGATATGTGTATGAAGGAGAAGACTACAGCATGTACGCCCCGGGCGCCGGCCCCGTCATTCCCTTGAGAGACGGGATGCCGCGGCAATCCGGAAAAGATTCCCCCGGCAGCGGCTCCCTCCGTTGTAGGGGCTTGGCGCCTGTGCTAAAATCGGGCGGGCGCCCGATTGCCGCCCGCGCAGAAACACCGGTAGGCTGTGGGCAACCGTGTCCAACAGCCCTCTCCACACCCCATTTCGGGCGCCCGGACAAGCAGGAATGGACCGACCGCCCTGCGAAACAGTTTAGGGTTGTGCCACGGTCTTGGACCACGCCGCAGGTCCGCCGCTTGTAACATGACATGTGAGGGGAGACGCTAGGGGTATGAAGGATGACAAAGGCCGGGTTCATCGAGAACGTGGCCTGTACGGGCTCTTCCTGAGAATCTGGGGGGCCTTTCGCCGGACCGAGTTGTTCAAGTCCATCTACATGAGTGATTATCCTTACAACCGCCGCACCCAGGTCTTGGCGGTCATGAATAACCTCTTCCTTCACCTGCACCCCAACCGGGTGACCCGCTACTCCATCAACTACCGCTACACTTTAGGCCTGGGCGGGCTTTCTTTCGGGATGTTCCTCATCCTGGCCATCACCGGTGTCTTCTTGATGTTTTACTACGTGCCCTCGGTTCCCGACGCCTACTTCAGCGTCCGAGCCCTGGGCACCGACGTCTTTATGGGCCAGTTTTTCCGCAACCTGCACCGCTGGACGGCCCACGTCATGGTGCTCCTGGTGTTCCTCCACATGTTGCGGGTTTTCTACACCGGTGGCTACAAAGGCACGCGGAAGTTCAACTGGGTCATCGGTGTGGTGCTTTTCGTCCTGACCCTGCTCTTGAGCTTCACCGGCTACCTGCTGCCCTTCGACCAGCTGGCCTACTGGGCCATCACCGTAGGCGTGCGCATGGGCGGCTCCTCACCCATCATCGGCGACCAGGTGCGGATCTTGCTCCTCGGCAGCCACGACATCGGCCAGGCCACCATCGTCCGCTGGTACACGCTCCACGTGCTGTTCCTGCCGGCCATCGGCTTCTGGCTGATGCTCCTGCATTTCTGGCGGGTGCGTAAGGACGGCTTCTCGGCTACGCGGCCCATTCTCGTCGAGGATCACCCGGTGCTTGGTCCGGTCAAGGAGGAGGCTCGCGGATGACCACCAAAGAAGCCACTCAAGAGGTAAAGACGGTACGCCGGCCCGATCCTTTGGAGCGGGTGAACACTTGGCCCCACTTCCTAATCATCGAATTCATCGGCTTGATGATCTTTACGGGCCTTTTGATCATCCTGTCCATCGTCTTGCGGGCGCCCCTGCTGGAATTGGCCCAGCCGGAGTACACCATCAACCCCGCCAAGGCGCCGTGGTACTTCCTGAACCTGCAGGAGCTGCTGCTTCACATGCATCCCACCTTGGCCGGGGTGCTGCTGCCCACCGTGGCTTTGATCCTCATCGCCGCCATCCCTTACATCGACAAGGATGAGGCGGGGACGGGCGTTTGGTTCACCAGCCGCAAGGGATGGGCCATCACCAAGTTCTCCTTTATCTACACGACCGTCTGGGTCGTCGGCCTTGTGCTGTTCAGCGAGTTCATCGGCACCCGTCAGGCCCTGAGCCTGCTGGGCCTGCCCCCGGCGGTGGTGGATGTCCTGGGCGGCATCGTGGTGCCCATCGTAGTCATGTCCGTCATTCCGGGCCTGCTGGTATCCATCGTGCGACGGCGGTGGCAGGCCGACACCCGGCACGTAATCATCGCCCTGTTCACCATGTTCGTAGCTTCGTACGTAGTACTCACCATCATCGGCACCGGCTTCCGCGGGGACAGCATGCGGCTCGTTTGGCCCTGGCAGCTGGAGCATCCCAAGTAATGGCTGTTGCCGGATGGCTGGGCGTACCCACTGAGTTTTAGGCGGAGGTGGCTCTGGATGAACGAACAACCGGATCCGAAGAAGGAGGGCGAGGGCACGCCCGAAGCGGCGGCCGCCAAACCCGGCCCCGACGCCGCCGGTGCCGGCGCCCCTGAAGCCAAAGCTCAGGGCGACGCCGCGGCCCAGGCCGGTGATGCCGCCAAGCCCGAGGCGAAGGCCGACGCCCCCAAGGCTGAAGCCGAGGCCGGCGATTCTTCGGAAAAGGCAGCCCCCAAGGCGGCCAAGCCCGCAGCCCCCGCAAAGGCGGACGGGCCCAAGCGCCCCGCTGCTGCTGCAGCCGCCAAGGCAGGGGCCGGCGCCGGCGATGTGCCCAAGGGCACTTATCCCAAAGCCCGTAAGGATGACCCCGATCGTCAAAAGCGTATCGAAGAGGCTAAGAAGCTGGCTGCCGCCAAGGCCGCGGGGGCCAAAGGCGCTGCCGCCGGGGCGGCCAAGCCCGCGCCCAAGAAGAAGGCTGCGGTGCCGGCCAGCAAGGCCGAGAAGCCCGTGGAGCCGGCCGGCAGCACCCAGGCGTACACCCGCCGGGACTTCCTGCGCCTGGGCATTTGGGGCGGCGCCCTGCTCTTCCTCGGCCAGATCTCCCTGTTCTTCCTGGATTTCTTCTGGCCGCGCCGTCTGGGCGCCTTCGGCAGCCGCATCAACATCGGCCCGGTGGAGAAGTTCCCCTTGGGGACCGTCACGGCCGTGGACGCCGGCAAGTTCTATCTGGTCCATGTGAACGACGGCCTGCTGGCCGTGTATTGGACGTGCACCCATCTGGGCTGCACGGTGCCCTGGCGGCCCGACAAGCACCCTGAGCACGGCGGCTGCTTCTGCTGCGGCTGCCACGGCTCGGAGTTCTCCATTACCGGTGACTATTTGGGCGGCCCCGCTCCCCGTCCCCTGGACTTGTTCCCGGTGGAGGTAGTGGACGGGGAAATCTGGGTTGATACCGGCACCATCATCGAGCGGGAACGGTATCACCCCGATCAAGCCACACCAGTTTCGGTTTAGGAGGGAGCGGCCCATGATTGAAGTTCTGGAGTCGGTCGAACTCCTGGCCGTTGTGATCATGGTCGGACTTGCCATGTGGGCCATCGACTTCATCCAGCGCAAGTTCGGCCATCCGTTGGAGTACATGCCGGACGAAGAAGCAGAAGAATGATACCGGCACCCAGCCGGCGGAAAGGGGTCAGGCACCGGTGAGGTCGCCGCAGACAAAACTTATTGCGCTTTTAGTCCTGTGGTTCACCATATTGGTCTTTCAATTCGCATGGATGACCGAGGGCTGGCGCTTGGCCGAGGGCGGCGAGCGGCTGACGGAGGTGCAAGCCGCCCGGGGGGCCAAGCTGTACGCCGAAAACTGCGTCATTTGCCACGGGCCCATCGGTGAGGGCGTGGTCGGCCCGCCTCTCCTCCGGGCTGAATGGCGCGAAGGCACCGCCCTCGAAATGGAGGCTACCCGGGAGTTCCTGACCCGGACCATCGCCCGGGGTCGTGGCGGCAACGCCACCACCACCTGGATCCACCACGAAGACGGCACCATCGAATCCCATACGGCCATGCCCGTCTTCGGGAAGGAGAACGGTGGTCCCCTCAACGAGCAGCAGGTGGAGGATCTGGTGGTGTTCCTTACCGAGGGTGACTTCCGCGACGTCACCCCCTTGATCCCGCCGGCGGTGACCACCAAGATGGTCCAGCAGCCCAACCCGGAAAACCCGGATGAGATGATTTCCGTCGAGGTGCCCATCGAGCCCTCCGACTTGCCCGAGGCTGTGGGAGTGTCCAGGGCAGTGAACGACCGGGGCCGCCAGCTTATGATCGAGCGGGCCTGCATCACCTGCCACGTCATCGGCGATTACGGCCGTCCCTTCGGCCCCAACCTGGCCGACGTGGGCCACTGGACTACGCCCGAATTCCTGCGCCGGTGGCTGACGGATACGGAGAACGTGGAGCCCCGCATGCCCACCATCTGGTGGGGCAACAACGAGCCCAAGGAAATCGTGGCCGATTGGCAGGGCGACCATAAGACCATCATGCCCAACCCCCTCAAGCAGCTGGGGGCTACTGAAGAAGATATCGAGATCATGATTGAATACCTGTCGGGCTTGAAGCCGTAATGTCCGTGACACCCCGAGAACCTTCGCCCACCCCATGGCTCATAACCGCCGCCGTTGTAGCCTACGGGGTGGGCAGTCTTTTCCGGGCTTATCAAACCACGGGCATAGGCCTGTACCGGATGTTCGGCACCATCGGCATCGTCATCATCGGCTACCTGGGCACCCGGGTATTTGTCACGGCGGTGACCGCCGAGGGCCGGCGCAAATTGCGGGAAGCCCTGGAAAGCCTGCCGGAAGGCTTCCTGCTGGTGCCCCAGGTGGCCCTGACCGACGGCCAGGGGCGCAAAGTGGACGTGGAATACTTGATCGTGGGCCGGGGAGCAGTCCACTTGCTGGCGGTGGATGAAACACCGCCCCACACCCGGTCCACCGGCCGGCTGCAGCGGCGCAAGCGCATCGCCGCCCGTCTGTGGGAGGCCTACCGGCTCTGCCACCGGCTGTTGCAGGGCCAGGGCGTAGCCAACTACGCCGTCCAGCCCGCCCTGCTGGCCACCCTGGCCGCGCCCTCCGACGAGCCGGGCGCCCTGGTGGTGGAAGGGCTGCCCCTGGTGGCCCCGGAGCAGTTGGCTGAACACCTGGAGAAATACGACCAGTCCCCCGACCCCTATGAAAGCGTCCGGGAGGGGGAGCCGGGGCCCGACGACCAGCAGCGGCTACACAGCTTCTTTGCCGGAATGCTATAATACGGTGAGTCGCCGGAAGGGGATGATTTAGTTGGCCCACCGCATTACCGAAGCCTGCATCGGGTGTACGGCATGTGTCAACGTCTGCCCGGTCGACTGCATCACCGGCGACCGGGGTGTGATCCACAGCATCGACGCCAACATTTGCATCGACTGCGGCGTTTGCGGCCGGGTGTGCCCCGCTGCCTGCATTTTTGATGAGGAAGGCAACCAGGCGGCCCGCATCCGGCGCAACGAATGGCCCAAGCCGGTGGTCATCGAGGAGTACTGCACCGGCTGCACCTACTGCGTGGACGTCTGCCCCTTCGACTGCCTGGCCATTTCCGGCGACGGCACCTCCTTCCACGGCACCGCCCAGCTGGTGGATGCCAAGTCCTGCGTGGGCTGCTTCCTGTGCGAGGATGTCTGCTTGAAGCGGGCCATCCTGGTGGTGAGGCCGGGCACCCTGCCCGAAGAGGTGGAGGAGTCGGTGGTCTGACGGGTGCGGCTGAAGCCGGACCTGACTCAAACGTGGCTATTCCTTGTAAAATTCATGGGTGCCGCCCCCGAGGGACGGCACCCTTTCGCTTATTAGGGCAGGCGTCCCCGGCGGCTTTGGGGCCGGCGCCGGTGTGGCCCCTGCCGCTCTCCATCCCGCTGCCTCTGGCCGGGCGGCGGCGAAGCGGGCACTCCGGGAATGGCGCCGATCTCCATGTCCTCCAGGTCATCGGGGTTTTCGGTCCCTACCAGGCTGCGGCCCGGCTGGATGCCCCGGGCCGGCCCCGCCGGCACATCGCCGGGATTCCGGCGACGCCGGTCCTTCTTGCCTTTAGCCACGGCAACCGCCCCTTTCGACTTCATCATTCGTCTCCGGCCGTCATTCATCGCTGATCCCCGGAGGCCGGTTATGCCGCTCCGACACGGGGACGGGACCCCGCAAGGCCAGGTGGACGAACCACTCCCCCACCGCCACGCCGGTGCCGGCCAGGAGCAGGGCCGGCCCGCTCACCTGGGCATTGGGCAGGATGCCGGCCAAGGCCCACGTCAGGACCACCACCAGCAGGCCCTCGCCGATGCAGGCGGCCCAGTTGCGGCCTATGGCCTGCCCCGGCCGGAAAAGAAAAGGCCTATCCACCAAGGGATAGGCGATAGCGCTGTAAAGGAGTGCCGCAACCACGGGCAAGAGCATGCTGCCGCTGCCCGTGACCCTCAGGGCCAGCCAGAGGGCGGTGAAGGTCCAGCCTACCTTGGCAAGAACTACGGCTCCGGGTCTCATCGACCCTTAGCATGCCCCGGTGACGGCCAGGGACCCCCATCACGGCAGCGGCAGGATATGCAATGGATGCTGTTTTCTGGCGTCCAGCCCCGTCGTCTTGCGGGCTACTTTCCGGCGTCACTCCTCGTTGAACAAAGAGCCGATGACGGGCTTCCGCTCGGGATGGTGGATGGCCCGGATGTCCCGCACGGTGCCGGTGTGGGCCCGCATGGCCAGGGACTGGGTGATGGCCCCTTCGGCGGTGAAGCGGACGCCGTCCAGCATATCGCCCTTGGTGATGCCGGTGCAGGCGAAGATGACGTCGCGGCTGCGCACCAAATCGTCCATCAGCAGCAGCCGCTCGGGATCGCCCCCCAGCATGTCGGCCGCCCTCTGCCGCTCCTCGTCATTGCGGGGCTTGAGCCGGCCTTGAATCTCGCCGCCCAGGCACTTGAGGGCGGCGGCGGCAAGGACCCCTTCTGGGGCGCCGCCGATGCCGAACATGACGTCGATGCCGGTGCCGGGCAGGGCGGTGGCAATGGCCGCCGCCACGTCACCGTCGGAGATGAGGCGGATGCGGGCTCCTGCCTCCCGCACTTCCTTCACCAGCTGCTCGTGCCGGGGCCGGTCCAGGATGATGGCCGTCACGTCGGCCACCTTCTTGCCCAGGGCGTCGGCCACGGCCTGGAGGTTCTCGGTCACGGAGGCGTCCAGGCTGACCTTGCCCACACAGGCGGGCCCGACAGCGATCTTGTCCATGTAGATGTCGGGGGCGTGAAGCAGGCAGCCCCGGGGCGCCGCCGCCACTACGGAAAGGGCGTTGGGCAGGCCCAAGGCCACCAGGTTGGTGCCTTCCAGGGGATCGACGGCGATGTCCACCTCGGGACCTTGCCCCGTGCCCACTTCCTCGCCGATGTAGAGCATGGGGGCCTCGTCGATCTCCCCTTCACCGATGACCACGGTGCCCTTCACGTCCACCGTGTCGAACAGGGCCCGCATGGCATCCACGGCGGCCTGGTCGGCCTGCTTGCGGTCGCCCCGGCCCATCCAGCGGGCCGCCGCCAGGGCGGCCGCCTCGGTGACCCGCACTAATTCCAGGGTAAGTTCCCGCTGCACCTCAAGCCCTCCCGGAGCTGCCGAACAGGCGCATCTTTTCCTTTACCTTTTCTTTCATCTGCTCCCGGGCGGGGCCGAGGATCTTGCGGGGATCGATTTCGTCGGGCTTTTCATCCATGATGCCGCGGGCGGCGCGGACGAACACGTCCCGCAGTTCGGTGTCGATGTTGATCTTGCGCACGCCCAGTTCGATGGCCCGGCGGATGTGGCTTTCGGGGATGCCGGAGCCACCGTGGAGGACGATGGGCACGTTCACCCGCTCCCGGATGGCCTCCAGCCGGTCGAAGTCCAGCTTGGGCTCGCCCTTGTAGAAGCCGTGCCGGGAGCCGATGGCCACCGCCACCATGTCGATGCCCGTCTCTTCAACGAACTTCTTGGCCTCGTCGGGGTCCGTCAGAGCGCCTTCCAGTTCGGAAACTTGGATGTTGTCCTCGATGCCCACCAGCCGGCCGATTTCCCCTTCTACGGAGACGCCGACGGCGTGGGCGGCTTCCACCACCTGGCGGGTGATGGCGATGTTCTCCTCCAAGGGCAGGTGGGAACCGTCATACATTACGGAACTGAAGCCGTGCCGGATGCACTCCATGGCCTGCTCGAAACTGGGCCCGTGGTCCAGGTGCAGGGCTACGGGCACGTCCACCTCAGAGGCAGCCACCCGGGCCAGGGCGGTGATGTAGTTGATGCCGGCATACTTGATGGCGCCCTGGCTGGCCTGCAGGATGACGGGCGACCGCTCCTCCTTGGCCGCCGCCACGATGGCCTGCAGGATCTCCATGTTGTTGACGTTGAACGCACCGACGGCGTAGTTGCCCCGTTCGGCATCAGCCATCAACTCGTGGGCTGGTACGAAGGCCAACGGAAACACCTCTCTCCTTCATTTGACCGCTGTTGGAAACAATAAGGGAGCGGCCCCATGAACCGCTCCCATGGTGCGGTGGAGAGGACTTGAACCTCCACGGGCGTAATGCCCACAGCGCCCTCAACGCTGCGCGTCTGCCTGTTCCGCCACCACCGCATATCCACCACCGCGCATATAGAAGGCCCGCCCATCGGGCGCAGGCCGTGTTCAAAGCGAGGGTACAAGCAATCGCAAATTCATTCTACCAGGGTGCACCTGCACCCGCAACAGCACTGAATTCTAACCAAATCCAACAATTTTCATTCTCCTGCCCCCAGCATATGTTAGTATGGCGGTAATTCCAGGTCACATGCCGAAGGGGGCGAAAACTTGTGACCGGCGAAGCCCAGCCTTCCCTCCGGGGCCGCACCCGGCGCCGCGACATGCCTCTGGACGAAGCCCGCGAATTTCTCAAGCAGCAGTCGGTGGCCCACGTGGCTACGGTAGGCCCCGACGGATGGCCCTACGTCATCCCTTTGGTTTACGTCTACGAAGGCGGCGACGTCATCTACCTGCACACCGGCGCCCGGCAGGGCCACTTCCTGACCAACGTCCAGCACGACAACCGGGTTTGCCTGGAAGTGTCCACCATGGGCCGCCTGATCCCCGGCAAGCGCCATGCCTGCACTTCGGCTTTGGTGTACACCAGCGCCGTCGTCTACGGCTTCTTGAAGATCATCGATGACGACGACAAGAAGAACTGGTTCTTCGACAAGCTGATGGAGAAGCACGGCGACCCGTCCTGGGAATTGGAGCCGGGCTATCCCCTCATCGACCGGATCATCCTTTACGAACTGGAAATCGAAACCTTGACGGCCAAGAACAGCACCGGCCTGGGCCACTGAGGGCCGGCCGGCCCGGCGCCGGCCACCGCCCCGGTGCAGGACGCAAAGTTTGAGAAAAGGGCGAAACCCTTGCCACCGGGCAAGGGTTTCGTCGTTCGGGGATGTGCCGAAGGTGGGAGTCGAACCCACACGGGCGTAAGCCCACGGCGCCCTGAACACCGCGTGTCTGCCAGTTCCACCACTTCGGCTTTCGGCGTACCCAATGATACCACAGGGTTGGTTTCACGGCAACATGGACGGCCGGCCCGCCGGCCTCTAGGCGGACCGCAGCACCAGGAGCAGGTAGATCAAGGCCACCAGGGCCAGCAGCCCGGCCAGGAGGGGCAGCAGCAGCCGGTACAGAGCCAGAATCAGGGCCAGGGCGTCCAGCCACGTGGCCGGCAGGGACGGCTCCTGGCCGTCGCCGGCCTCCTTGCCGGACATGTCCTGCCTAGGCTCCTCCTGGTGCTTGTCTTGCCGGGGCCCGTCACCGGTCAAAGGTGCTCACCCACTCCAACGGCGCCGCCGACGCCAGCCGGGGATACAGCCAGCGGTAGCGGCGGTAGTCCCGCATTACCCGGCCGACGAAGCTGCGGGTCTCGGGAAAGGGAATCCAGTCCAGGGATTCATCGCCGGCGGGGCCCAGGCCGCCGGCCAGCCACTCCCCCACATGGCCCCGCCCGGCGTTGTAGGCCGCCAGGGCGATCTCCAGCGGGCCGAATTCCTTGAGGAGATCGGCCAGGTACCATGTGCCCAGGGGCACATTGACGGCGGGGTCTTCCAGGTCGGCGATGCCGGGGGGCTCCCTGCCCATCCTTTCGGCGATCCACGTTCCCGTGGAGGGCATGATCTGCATCAGCCCCACGGCGCCCCGGTGGGAACGGGCCGTGGGATTGAACCGGCTTTCCACCCGGATGACCGCCGCCACCAGCAAGGGGTCCAGGTTGTTCTTCTCAGCTTCGCTGATGATCAATTCCTTGTAGGGCAAGGGGTACACTGTGCGGGCGGCGGCCAGGAGCATCAGGAAAAGGGCGGGCCAAAAGAGCCAACGCACCAGCCGCCTGGTCAAATGGGGCGCTCCTTGCCGGCCACGCGGCTCTGCCAAAGCTGCTGCAGCCGGGCCACCGTCTGTTCCCACGGCCCGTCGTTGTCGATGACGGCGTGGGCGCTGCGCAACAGGTCATCCTGGCTGGGCTGGGCCTGGATGCGGGCCAGGATTTCATCCCGGGACAGCCCGTCCCGCTCCATCACCCGCCGGATGCGGGTCTCCAAGGAGGTGTGGACCACCCAAATCTCATCCATGGGGACCGGGGGGCTGTCGGGACGCAGCAGGGGGACTTCGATGATAACGGCGGGCGGCGGCTGGGGTGACGCCCGCAGTTCCTCCACGCGCCGCGCCATCTCCTGCCGCACCCAAGGATGAATGATGGCTTCCAAGGTCTGGCGGGCCCGCTCGTCGCCAAACACCAGCCGGCCCAGGCGCTGCCGGTTCAAGGTGCCGTCGGGATTGACCACCTGGGCCCCGAAGCGGGCCACCACCGCCTGGTAGCCGGGGGTGCCGGGCTCCACCGCCTGGCGGGCCAATTGGTCGGCGCTGATGACCACGGCGCCCCATTCCGCCAGCTGGGCTGCCACCCTGGATTTGCCAGTGCCGATGCCTCCACCCAAGCCGATGACCAGCATGATCCCATCAGGTGGGCATGTCTACCCAGCGGCCGGGGAGGCGCTCGATGGTGGAGTCCCGCAGGGGCTTCTCGCTGTGGACCTTCAAGCGCCAGCCGCCTCCTTCCAGGGGCTTGTAGTGAAACTCGCCGGTTACGTCGTGCTTTTCCCGCAAGGTCTTGATGGTGCTTTCCAAATCGGCCAAGGAGTCGAATTCCAAGGTGAAGACCAACAGGCGCCACCTGCCCTTCCCATTGACCCATTATAGCACCGCCGAAGGCCCCGGCTTGATGGGCAGGGATACTCCGGAAGCCCGCGAAAACAACCACCAATCACCCCTGGAGGTGCTGATGCATGACTATGAAGGCTGTTCGCATCCATGAATTCGGCGACACTTCCGTTCTCCGGCTGGAGGAGGTGCCCGTCCCCGAGCCGGGGCCGGGCGAGGTTCTCCTGAAGGTGGGCGCCACCGCCCTGAACTATCTGGATCTTTGGACCCGCAAGGGCCAGCCCAAGCCCACCAATCCCCTGCCCCACATCCTGGGCTCCGACATCGCCGGCGAAGTGGCCCGGCTGGGCCCCGGCGTCCAGGGCTGGAGCGAGGGCGACCAGGTCATGATCAACCCCGGCCTGTCCTGCGGCCAATGCCCCGCCTGCCTCAGCGGCCGGGACAACTGGTGCCCCCGGTACGGCGTCATGGGCGTGGCCCGCAACGGGGGCTATGCGGAATACGTGACGGTGCCCGCCGTCAACCTGGTGCCCAAGCCCGCCAACTTGAGCTATGAGGAAGCCGCCGCCATCCCCTTGGTGTTCATCACCGCCTGGCACATGCTGGACCGGGCCCGGCTGGAGATGGGCGAAACGGTGCTGGTCTTCGGCGCCAGCGGCGGTGTGGGCACCGCCGCCGTCCAGGCCGCCCGCCTGCGGGGCGCCCGGGTGCTGGCCGTGGCCGGCGGGGAGGAGAAGGCCCGGCGGGTCAAGGAACTGGGTGCCCATGAGGTCATCGACCATACCAGCCAGGACATTGCCCAGACGGTGAAGGAACTGACGGGCGGCCGGGGCGTGGACGTGGTGGTGGAAAGCGTGGGCGCCGCCGTCTGGGAAGCGGCCCTGCGCAGCATGGGCCGGCAGGCCCGCCTGGTCACCTGCGGCGCCACCAGCGGCCCCCAGGTGGGCATCGACCTGCGCCATCTGTTCGCCAAGCACCAGACCATGGTGGGCACCTACATGGGCCCCAAGGCCGACCTGTGGACCATGCTGCCCTACATCGAAGCGGGCCGGCTGCGGGGGGTCGTGGACCGGGCCCTGCCTTTGGAGGAAGCGGCCCAAGCCCATCAGATCATCGAAAACCGGCAGCACGTGGGGAAGGTAGTTCTCGTTCCCTAAGCCTGGCAGCGGGGGCAGAAGTGGGTCCCCCGGCCCGCCAGGCGGGTTTTCTCAATGGTTGTGCCGCATTTGGGGCAAGGCTCCCCTTGCCTGCGAAAGACCTGCAGCCGCCGGCCCATGTCACCGGGCCGGCTTTCGCTGTCTACGAAGTCGGAAAAGGTGGTGCCCCGCCAGGCGATGCCTTCCTGCAGCACCTGGCCTATGGCCTTGTGGAGCCGCCGGATTTCGGCCCTGGTCAGGGACCCGGCGGACCGGGCCGGGTGGATGCGGGACCGGAACAAGGCTTCATCCACGTAGATGTTGCCCAGGCCGGCCACCAGCCGCTGGTCCAGGAGCAGCCTCTTGATGGGCGCCTTGCGCCCTTCCAGCTGCCGGGCCAGATAGGACGGCGTGAAATCCCGGGAAAGGGGCTCGGGGCCCAAGGTCCACAGGCCCGGCGGCAGGGCTTCCCGCACCTGGAACCAGTCCAAGGCAGCAGCTGCTTCTTTGACGCTGCTGCGCGCCCCGCCGTCGAGATCCTCGTCATTGGACGACGGCGCCAATCCGGCGGCTGCCGCCACGGGGCCCAGGTGAGCCATGGGCAGCACCGCCAGGCGGCCGAAGCGCCGGGTATCGACAAAACGCAGGTCCCGCCCGCCGGACAGGCCTATCTGCACATGGGTGTGCTTCTCCAGGGGCTCGTCGCCCGGCACTACCAGCAGGCGACCGGTCATGCGCAGGTGGACCAGCAGCACCATGTCGTCTGCCAAGTTGGGCTGATGCAAGGCGAGGAACAAATACTTGCCCCGGCGGCCGGTGCCCGTGATGGCGGCCCCGGCCAGGAGATCCTGCCACCGGCCGGGGGGCGGCGCCAGGACGGCGTCGGGGTGATGGACCTGGACTCCCTCGATTTCCGCCCCCAGCACCTGTTCGGCCAAGGATAGGCGGACCGTCTCCACTTCAGGCAATTCGGGCATGAGACTGTCTTCCTGTCCTGAACATTATCCGGCATTCACCTGGTAGGGAGAGATATTGTACCAGTCGGGCCCCACGTTCACATCCACCACCAAGGCCACCGACAAGTCCACGGCGCCCGTCATCTCCTCCACCAGCAGCCGGGCCACGGCGTCCACCTCTCCTTGGGGGGCCTCCACCATCAGTTCATCGTGGATCTGCAGCACCAGCCGGGCGGCCATCCCCTCGGCCCCCAGCCGGCGGGCCACCCTTACCATGGCCAGCTTGATGATGTCGGCGGCGGTGCCCTGGATGGGGGTGTTGATGGCGGTGCGCTCGGCGAACTGGCGCCGGTGGGGCACCCGGTGGTGTATGTCGGGCAGGTAGCGGATCCGGTTGAACATGGTGCGCACGTAGCCTTGCTCCCGGGCCCGCTGGATCTGCTTTTCCATGTACTCTGCCACCCCGGGATAGCGGCTGAAGTAGACGTCGATGTACTCCTTGGCCTCGGCGCGGCTGATGCCCAATTGCCGGGACAGGCCGAAATCGCTGATGCCGTAGATGATGCCGAAGTTGACCGCCTTGGCGGCCGACCGCTGATCGGGCGTCACCTGGTCCAGGGGCACGCCGAACACTTCCGCGGCGGTGCGCCGGTGGATGTCTTCCCCGGCGGCGAAGGCCTCCACCAGCACCTGGTCCCCCGACAGGTGGGCCAGGATGCGCAGTTCGATCTGGGAGTAGTCGGCCGTCACCAGCATGTGGTCCGGCGGCGCCGTGAAGGCCCGGCGCAGGCCCTTCCCCGGCTCGTCCCGGATGGGGATGTTCTGCAGGTTGGGGTTGGTGGAGGCCAGGCGCCCAGTGGCCGCCACCGTCTGCTGGAAGGTGGTGTGAATGCGGCCGTCCTGGGGGTCGATTTCCGCCAGCAGCCCCTGCACATAGGTGCTCTGGAGCTTGGCCAGCTGCCGGTGCTCCATGACCAGGTCCACGATGGGATGCTCCCCCGCAAGGGTCTCCAGCACCTCGGCGTCGGTGGAGTAGCCCGTCTTGGTCCGCTTGATGATGGGCAGGTCCAGGTCTTCAAACAGCACCTTGCCCAACTGCTGGGTGGAGTTGATGTTGAAGGGGCCCCCGGCCAATTCGTAGATCTGGCCGGCCAGTTCCTCGATGCGGCGGCTGATGGTCTGGCCCAAATCCTTGAGCACCTGGGGGTCGATGGCCACGCCCCGCTGCTCCATGGCCGCCAGGACGAAAATGAGGGGCGTCTCGATGTCGTGGAACAAGGGCTCCATTTCCTGCGCCTGCAGGTGGGCGGCCATGGCTTCCGCCAGGTCCGGCAGGGCTGCGGCGGTCGCTGCCAAAACCCCGGCCAAGGCCTGCCGGTCCACACTGCCGAAGCCGGCGGGGGGCTGCCCGGCCTTGCGCCGGCCCGTGGGCAGCAGGTCCTCGGGCTCGGGCAAAGTCTGCTCCAAGTACTGGCGGGCCAGTTCTCCCACCCGGTAGGTGCTGCGGCCCGGGTCCAGGAGATAGGCGGCTATGGCCGTATCGAACACCGCCCCCGGCGGGAAGTCCAATGCGGCCCAGTCGTCCCGCCGGCGACGGGCCAGCAGGGGCTTCAAGTCGTGGACCACCAGCTTCAACCGGCCCGCGGCGGCCCGATCCAGCAGGTCGTCCACCACCGCCAGCAAGGAGGCGTCGGCGGGGCCGGCGCCGGCGCCACCGTCCCCCACGCCCTCCAGGGCCGGCGGGCTGCCGGATTCCGCCGGCGCGCCGCTGTAGACAATCCACGTGCCGCCGGGCTCCAGGGCGGCGGCCAGCACCAAGAGGGGCTCCCGGCGGGGGTTGGGTTCGGGGTTGTGCCAGCGGTAGACCAGAGACGCCTGCCGGGCGGCGGCCACGGCCGTGTGCAAATCATCCAAAGGATCGCCGGGGTTCTTGATGTGGATGGTCCCTGCCGCCTCCCCCAGCCTGCGGCCCGCCTCAACGGCATCCTGGGGGCGGTCCAGGCCCAGCCTGGCCTTCAAGGTCCGGAAGCCCAGGCGGTCCAGCACCGCCACCGTCTCTTCCTCCTTGGGCGGGCGGCGGACCAAGGGGTTCAAATCCGTTACGGGCAGGGGCACGTCGGCGGCGATGAGGGCCAGGTCCCGGCTGGTGCGGGCCGCCTGGGCATGCTCCGCCAGCACCGCCGGCAACTTCTTGCCCCCAACGGCGTCCAGGTTGGCCAGGACGCCGTCCACGTTGCCGAACTGGCGGATCAACTTCAGGGCGGTCTTCTCCCCCACCCCGGGCACGCCGGGGATGTTGTCGGACTGGTCGCCCATGAGCCCTTTCACGTCGGCCAGCTGGCGGGGCTCCACGCCGAACTCCCGGCGGATCCGGTCCAAGTCGTACTCGTGGAGGTCGGTGATGCCCCGGCGGCTCACCAGGGCCCGGATCCCTTCGTCCACCACCTGGAGCAGGTCCCGGTCGCCCGTCACCACGATGACCTCGGCATCGTGGCGGCGGCCCAGCCCCGCCAAGGTGGCGATAACATCATCGGCCTCATAGCCTTCGGCTTCGATGACGGGCACGTTCAAGGCGTCCAGCAGTTCCCGCACCAGGGGGAACTGGCTGAGCAGCTCGTCGGGGGTTTTCTCCCGGTGGGCCTTGTACTCGGGATAGGCTTCGTGGCGGAAGGTGGGCCCCGGGGCGTCGAAGGCCACGGCCAGGTGGGTGGGCTCCAACTCCGACAGGAGCCGCACCAGCATGTTCATGAAGCCCAGGACCGCCTGGGTGGGCTGGCCGTCGGCGCTGCGCAAATCGGGAGGCAGGGCGAAGAAGGCCCGGAAGATGAGGCTGTAGCCGTCCACCAGCATCAGGCGGGGACGGCCCTTCCCCTGTCCGTTCTCTTGTCGTCCTTGCCCGCCTGCGGGCCCTTGCCGGCTCACCATGGGGCCTCGCCGTCGTCCCTGGGGACCGGCTCCGGCTCCTCGACCTCAGGATAGGTACGGCGGGCGCCGGGGGCGGGGGCGCCCCGGACACCGAAGGCCTTCAAGCCTTGGGCCAACTCTTCCAGGCGGGCGTGGACCCGGCCGTGGACGGTGTCGGGCGGGTACTGCCCCTGTTCGTCGGGCTCCCCGGCGGGGACGCCCGTGAGCAAGGCCAAGCCTTCATCCACGGTAGAAATGGCCCAGATGTGGAAGCGCCCGTCCCGGACGGCTTCCACCACCTCGTCCTTGAGCATCAAATTCTCCACGTTTTGCACCGGAATGACCACGCCCTGGCGGCCCGTCATGCCCAAGGCCTTGCAGGCGGCGAAAAAGCCTTCGATCTTCTCGTTGACGCCGCCGATGGGCTGGATCTGCCCGTACTGGTTGATGGAGCCGGTGACGGCGATGCCCTGGTCGATGGGCAGCCCCGCCAGGGCCGACAGGAGGGCGTACAGTTCGGCGCTGGAGGCGGAGTCGCCGTCCACCCCTGAATACAACTGCTCGAAAGTTATGCTGGCCGACAAGGTCAAGGGCCTATTCTGGGCGTAGCGGCCGCCCAAGTACCCGATGAGGGTCAGGAGCCCCTTGTCGTGGATGCGGCCCGACAGTTCCGTTTCCCGCTCGATGTTGACTACGCCCTTCTCCCCCATGTAGATGCGGGCGGTAATGCGGGACGGCCGGCCGAAGAAGTGGTCGCCGATGCCCATGACCGACAGGCCGTTGACCTGGCCCACCACCCGGCCGGACACGTCCACCAGGAGACGGCCCCGCTGGATGGCTTCCTGGATCTTCTCCTCCATCAGATTGGAACGGTAGATCTTTTCCTCGATGGCCTGCTTCACGTGGTCGCCGTTGACCACGGGCATGCCGCTGGCTTCGGCCCAGGCGTTGGCTTCGTAAAGGATGTCCACGATCTCGCCGAAGCGGGTGGACAACTTTCGCTGGTCGTCGGCCAGCCGGGAGGAGAATTCGATGATCTTGGCCACGGCGGTGCGGTCGAAATGGCGCAGGGCCTCCCGCCGGCTGTGGGAACTGATGAAACTGGCATAACCCATCAGGTTGGCGGGATTCCGGTCCATCTCCACGTCGAAGTCGGCCCGCACCTTGAACAGCTTGTCAAAATCCTCGTCGTACTGGTGCAGCATGTGGTACAGCCGGGGGTTGCCGATGAGGATGACCTTCACGTCCAGGGGAATGGGCTCGGGCCGCATGCTGCGCATGGGCACGAAGCCGGCCTGGGCCCCGAGGGCCTCGATGTACAGCCGGCTGGTCTTGAGGGCCCGCTTCAGGGCCTCCCAGGCCCCGGGGCTCATGAGGACGTCCATGGCCTGCAGGATGAGATAGCCGCCGTTGGCCCGGTGCAGGGCGCCGGCCTTGATCTGGGTATGGTTGGTGGTCAGGCCGCCCATGTGGCCGACGAACTCCACCTTGCCCAGCAGGTTGTAGTAGGTGGGGTTGGCCTCCACCACCACGGGGGCGCCCCGGCTCTGGCTGTGGTCCACCAGGAGGTTGACGGCGTAGCGCTGGAGGGTTTCCTTGCGCTCGTCGGGGCTGGGGCCGAACATGGGCAGGGGCGGCTTCCGCTCCTCGGTGGTGCGGAAGACGTGGAGCCGGTCCACCATGTCGGCCTGGACCCGCTCCAGATAGGCGGCCACTTTGGGCTCTTTGGGGAAGGCTTCGGCCACCCGGCGGAACAAAGGCTCCAGGGCGGCGTTGGCCAGATCCCGGTCCAGCTTGCGCAGGGCTTCCCGGGTCTCCCGCTCCACGGCCCGCACCCGGCGCATGCCGTCGCTAAGGATCTGCTGGACCACCCGGCTCCGCTCCTCCAGCAGCTTGCGGTAGGACTCCGGCAGGGCTTCGAAGTCTTCCCGGCTCAGGGGCTGGCCCCGGGCGTCCAGGGGAATGGTCAGGAAGCCGGTGGGGCCGTGGCTCAAGGCGAAGCCGTAGGGCCGGATCTGGGCCTCCACTTCCTTGAAGATCTCCTCCCCCTTGCGATGGAGGGAGAGCATGAGTTCCTGGCGTTCCTTCTCGTAATGTTCGCTTTCGAAAACCTTGGCGATTTCGGCGGCGGCGTCGGTGACCAGTTCGGACATGTACTGTACGAACAGCCGCCCGAAGCCGGGCCGCAGGCTGATGGCCTGGGGCTGATCGGGCCGGTCGAAGTTGTAAACGTAGACCCAATCCCGGGGAACAGGCTTCTTTCCGGCCATGAGGCCCGCCATGTTGACGGCGTAGGTGGTCTTGCCGGTGCCCGGCGGGCCGGCCATGAAAATGTTGTAGCCGGTGCCGTTCATCCGCAGGCCGAACTCCATGGCCCGGGTGGCCCGCTCCTGGCCGATCATGCCGGCCAGGGCCGGCACCTCTTCTGTAGTTTCGAAGTCGAATTCTTCAGGGTCACATACGTTGATGACTTCTTCAGGAGTCAAGCGCCTGGCCTGCTTCAACGAGTCATCTCCCCCCGGCCCTGATTGCCTGATGTAAGGGAATTCCATACTCCCATGCACTTCGCAAGAGGCAGGCCTATTCCTGCCCGGGCGGTTCTAGGCGGGGGGCGGGGACCGGCGCCGGCGGGTGACCACGATCAAGAGGGAGACGGTAACCGCCAGCGTTGTCAGCGCTGTGGCCAGCACCGTGAAATGCACCCGCCGCCTGCCGGGCTGCCGCTCAGCCATCAGGATCTCATTGGCACCGCCGTCCTGGGTGTCGCCGGCGTCCTGGGCTCGGCCGGCGTCTAGGGCATGGCCGCCCACGCCGGGGTCGCCGGCGGCATCGGATTCGGGGACCAGTTCATCGGTTGTTTCCACCCGTTCCATGGCGATGAAGGGCTGGCTCAAGGGAGCGACTTCGTCGGCTGCCGGTGAGCCGGCTCCCAGGGGGCCCATGAGGCGCAGGCCGCCCACCACCAGGATCAGGAGAACGACCGCCGCACCGGCCAGCAGGCCGGGCCGGGAGGACCACCAGGGGGCGCCCCCCGCCGGGGCGGCGGCGCCGTCGGGCGGGGCGTCTTCTTCCCCGGCCACCCGGGCCATGAGCCCGTCCCGCCAACCGGCGGGCACCGGCTCCCGGGGCAGGTCCCGCAACAGGTCCCGCACCGCCTGGAGCTGGGCCACGGTAGCGCGGCACCGGTCACATTGGGCCAGGTGCCGGTCGAGGGCCTCTTTTTCTGCCGGCGACAGGGCGTCGTCCACCCAGGCCGACAGCAGTTCTTCCTGGGGATGGGCGTCGGTCAAGGCCCATCGTCCTCCCCTCGGCCCGCGCCGCTGCCGGGGGGCAGCAGGCCGGCCGCTGCCAGGCGGTCCCGCAAGGCGGCGCGGCCGCGGTGAATTCTCGATTTGACGGTGCCGACACTCACCTGCAGGATGTGGGCAATCTCACCGTAGCTCAAATCCTGCACGTCCCGGAGCAGCACCGCCTGCCGGTACTCCTGCGGCAGCTGGGCGATCTCCTGGACCACCCGGCGCCGCAGTTCGTTGTCCGCCGAAACTTCTTCGGGTCCCGGCGCCGGGTCGGGCAAGTCCTTGGGGCGGTCGCCGTCGTCCACCGTAGGCCACGCCACCGTGGGACGGCGACGGCGCTTGCGCTCCCAATCCCGGCAGACGTTGATGACAATGCGGTACAGCCAAGTGGAAAACCGGGCGGTGCCCCGGAACCCCGACAACCCCCGGTAAACCCGCAGGAAGGCCTCCTGGGCCAGGTCGCCGGCCTCGTGGGCATCGCCGCAGTAGCGCAAAGCCAAATTGTAAACCCGGCCTTCATAGCGGGTGACCAACTGGGCGAAGGCCCCTTCATCTCCGGCCCGGGCCCGTTCCACCAGTTCCCGGTCGTCGTCGTCACCGCTCCGGGCCAGGGGCTGGGGGGCGTGATCCATGCCGGCAGCATCCTCCCGCCTGTTGGGCTTTGACGATGGGCAGGTCACGTTTGTTCCCGCTTCGTCAGGGGCTGCCCCGTCCCTGCAGAATCACCATGGGATAAAAAGGATGGGCCGTCACGGTGAAGGCCCCCGCCGCCGCCAGGCTGTCCAGGAGGAGGTAAACCTTTGGTTCGCCGGCGGTCGGCCCCGGCCCCGTCACCCAGGCCACGGGCCGGCCGCGGTATGTGACTCGGAATGGGCCGCCGCTGTAGCTTGGGTTAGGGCCGCCTAAGGGCAGGGCGGTGCCCGGCCCCACCGCCAATTGGTCGCCCAGCCAGGGCTGGAGGTCCGCCGCCGGGACGGCCAGGCGGCCGCCGGCCAGGTGCATGGCCCTGCGGGTGACCAGGATGGGGCGCTGCCGGCGGAACAGCCGTCGGCCCCCCTGGGCCTCTTGGCTCTCCTGCGGCCCGGGGTGGCCGCCGGGACCGGAGGGCGGGCCGCCCCACCAGAAGACCCCCAACCCCGACAACTCCACCATGAGGATCTCATCGGCATCCACCAATGCCGTCATGGACAGGCCCAGCCTTTGGGCCAGCAGCCGCGCCGGGGCCACCCGTCGGCCGGCCACCATGCGGGCAGGCACCGGCCGGCCGTCCACCCACAGCTCGCCCGGCGGGGAGTCCCCTTGGACCCTGGCGCCTATGTAAGTTGCCAAGGGTTCCACGGGCAGCCAGGGGTCGGCATCCACCATGACGGGTTCCACACCGGGCAGGGGGCGGCCGTTCAAGGTGGTCACCGCCGCCCGCTCCGGGCCCACCACGAACAAGGCCGGGCCGGCGTCGCCGGCCGCCAGCCACGCCGCTGCCGCATCACCCGGGACACCCGCGGGCCGGTAGGCCGTCAGCCGGGCAAACACATCGGCCACCGCCACTTCTTCCTGATGGTACGGATCGGGAAAGACGCCCACCAGCACCTCCAGGCCGTCGGGGGAAGGGGCCAGCCAAAGCCGCTGGTAGACGATGTCCACGGGGGTGCCGATCATGGTGCGGTCAAACAGTTCCTCCACATGGCCGGGGAGCAGGCGGATGCAGCCCAGGGAAACGGGCAGCCCGATGCTGTCGGGATTGTTGGTGCCATGGATGCCGTAGCCGGGCAGGTCCAAGCCCAGCCAGCGGGAGCCGATGGGATTGTCGGGGCCCGGCGGCACCGGTTCAGCGCCCCGGGGATACCAGGTGGGGTCCACCACCCGGTTGATTATTTGGAAGGAACCCGTAGGGGTGGGATCGGTGCTGCGGCCTACGGCTGCGGGGTAGGCCCGCACCGGCCGGCCGTCCCGGTAGGCGATCAAGGTGCGGGCGGGCACCAGGAGCAGCAGGCGGTCGTAGGGCTCCTGCCCGGTGGCGCCCTGGCCCCATTCCCGCAGGCGAGCGTTGAGCCGGTCGGCAAATTGAAATACCTGGAGCCGGTCGCCGGGCAGGTGGGCGGCTTCACCGGCGGGGACCGGGGCGTCTTCCACCAAGGGGCTGGCCACTCCCGGCGCCGCCAGCTGGTCGGCCAGGGCCCCATAGACCGGAAGGAGCACCAGCAATAGGGCCAGGGCCGCCGCTGCACGCCACCGGCAGCCCCGATGGTCTGTCGGGCTCTGTCGGTCAATCCCTTGGTCAAACCGCCGCCGGCTGTTCAGGCGCCGCTGCCCCGGCATCGGCCCCCAACTCGCCTTCCCTGGTGGTGGCTAATGCCTATGCCGGCGGCAAATCAGGTAGAGCATGGGCCAAGCGTTGGGCCAAGAGGGCAGCGGCGGCCGCTTTGATGATGTCCCCCGGCAGGAAGGGCAAGGCGCCGGCGGCCAGGGCCGCCCCGGCAGGCAGGTCGGCAACCACCGCCAGCCAGGGCACCCCGACGGCGTAAATGGCGGCGATGCCCCCCGCTACGGCGGCGGCTACGAAACGGAGCAAAGGCCTGCCCCAGGATCCGGCGGCCAACCGGCCGGTCAGCCAGGCTCCCGCCACGTGGCCCACCAGGTAGCCGCCCGTGGGGCCCAGCAGCACTCCCGGACCGCCCTGGCCGCCGGCGAACACGGGCGCGCCGGCCAGGCCCAAGGCCAAATACACCACCTGGGACAAGGCGCCGTAGCGGGGACCCAGCAGCAGCCCCGCCAGCATGGGGGCCAAGGTTTGCAGGGTGATGGGCACCGGCGTAAAGGGCAGGGGAATGAGCAGTTGGGCCAGGACCCCCGACAAGGCGGCGAACAGGCCCGTCATGATCAGGCGGTTCAAAGGCATCATAGGGAGATCACCGTCCGCCGCCGGGCGCCGGGCGGATGCTCACGTCGCCGGCGTAGAGGGTGACGGGTTCAGCGGCCTTTTCCGGCAGCACCAGCAGCGCCCCGTCGACCGTCAGGTCCAAGGCCCGGCCGTGCCACGGCCGGCCGTCGGACTCCACCCGCACCCATTGGCCCAAGGTGATGCAGTGGTTGCGCACCTCGTCCAGCACGGGCCCGAAGCCTTGGGCCAAAGCGGCTTGGTAGCGCCGGGCCAATTCCACCAGCAGGCACCGGAGCAAGGGCACCCGGGGCACCGGCCGGCCCAGGGCCAGCCGCAGGGATGTGGCCGTGGCGGCCAGGGGCCCGGGGAAATCTTCCGCCTGCTGGTTGACGTTGATGCCGATGCCGGCAATGACGTAATGGACCCGCTCCGCCTCGGCGCCCATTTCTATGAGGATGCCGCCCAGCTTCAGGCCGTCGGGCAACACCAGATCGTTGGGCCACTTGATGGCCGCGGGGAGGCCCGTTTCCGCCGCCAGGGCGGCCCGGGCGGCCGCCGCCGTCAGCAGGCCCAGGGGCAGCACTTCCCTGGGCGCCAAGGGCGGCCGCAGCACCAGGGAGCACCAGATGCCCAGGCCCGGCGGCGACAGCCAGGAGCGGCCCCGCCGGCCCCGACCGCCCGTCTGCTCTTCGGCCACCACCACCAGCCCCTCGGGGGCGCCTTCCTGGGCCCGGCGGCGGGCTTCGTCGTTGGTGGAGGCGACGGTGGCCATGTACTCCACCTGCCAGGCCATGGGGCCCGGAAGATCCCGCAGCACCTCGGCGGCGAAAGGCCTATCGGGTGCCGCCGCCAGCCGGTAGCCCCGGCGGGGCACCGCCCCGATGGTGTAGCCCCGCTCCCGCAGGGCGGTGACGGCCTTCCAGACGGCGTTGCGGCTGATGCCCAGCCGGGCGGCCATCTCCTCACCCGACAGGAACCGGCCTCCCGCCTTCTGCAGTTGGGCCAGAATGCGGTCCTGGGTGGTGGTGGACACGACGACCGTCCTTTCCGCACCGATGCACCGTTGCCGGGCTTCCAAGCCCGTTGCTTTCCATCCGGATGGCAAAAATCTACGGCGCCGCCCGCCCAATGTCAACCTGCAATCTGAATTAGGGTGACAATCCTGCCAAATAAAAACGCCGGTCATCCAAAAGGAACCCGGCGCCGCTTCAGGCTTCTTCCATTCGACTATGTGCGAGGGTGGAAGATGGTGCCGGAGGTGGGATTCGAACCCACAAGGGCGTACGCCCAGTGCATTTTGAGTGCACCGTGTCTGCCAATTCCACCACTCCGGCGGATGCACCCATCATGTTAGCACAGAAAGGGCTTTAAGGCCAAGGGCGGCGGCGACGGCGGGCCGTTGCGGCTCCAGGTCTATTTCACCGTGGCCCGGCCCCTGTAGATGAGGCCCCGCTGGGCGTCCACGGTGACGATCTCCCCGGGCTCCAGGGCCGACATGGCCCCGATGGCCCCCACGATGGTGGGAACGCCCAGGCGCAGGCCCAGGACCGCGGCATGGCTGGACAAGCCGGCGGCTTCGGCCACCAAGGCCCCGGCCTTTTCCAGCAGGGGCGTCATGTCTTCCGTCGTGGCGGTGCAGACCACCACGTCCCCGGGCTCCGGGGGCGGGTCGGTGTCAGGGTTGACGATGAAGCGCACCGGGCCGCTGTAGCTGCCCTGCCCCACGCCGGTGCCCCGGACCGCCACCTCGCCCACCGTGTGGATCTGCAGCAGGTTGGTGGTGCCGGTGACGCCGATGGGCACGCCGGCGGTGAACACCACCAAGTCCCCCGGCACGATAAGGCCCAACTCAATGGCCTGCTCGATGGCCTCGTCCCGCATGGCTCCGGCCGATTCCTGCAAGGTGATGACCAGGGGTTCCACGCCCCAGACCAGCGACATGCGGCGGGCCACGGCGTCGTCGGGGGTGGCCGCCAGCAGGACTTGCTTGGGCCGGTAGCGGGCCACCATGCGGGCGGTATGGCCCGACTGGGTGGCGGAAATGATAGCCACCGCGCCCAATTTGTGGGCGATGGTGCAGGAGGCTTGGCTGATGGCGTCGGTGACGCTGATGGGCCCCAAGGGGCCGAAGGCCTCCAGCCAGGATTCGTGATCCAGGGCCTCCTCCGCCCGGGTGGCGATGCGGGACATGACCTCCACCGCTTCCACGGGGTACTCCCCCACCGACGTTTCCGCCGAGAGCATCACGGCGTCGGCGCCGTCGAAGATGGCGTTGGCCACGTCGCTGGCCTCGGCCCGGGTGGGCCGGGGCCGGGACACCATGGACTCCAGCATCTGGGTGGCGATGATGACGGGCTTGCCGGCCCGGTTGCAGCGGCGGATGATCTCCTTCTGCAGCACCGGTACTTCTTCCGCCGTCAATTCCACACCCAAGTCGCCCCGGGCCACCATGATGCCGTCGGCCACACTTAAGATCTCGTCCAATTGCTCCACGGCCTGGCGGTTTTCCACCTTGGCCACCACGCCGGCGCTGCTGCCCATGGTTTCGATGAGGCGCCGCACGGTCAACACGTCGGCGGCGTCCCGGATGAAGGAGGCCGCCACCAGGTCGGCCCCCAGGCTCAGGCCCAGACGCAGGTCTTCGGTGTCGGCTTCCGTCAGCACCGGCAGGTCGCCGGGCTGGTGGGGCAGGGTTACCCGCTTGCGGGCCTTCAGATGCCCGCCCACCAGCACCCGGGCCACCACCCGGGGCGCTTCCACGTGCTCCACATCCAGGGCGAAATTCCCGTCGTCCAGCAGGATGCGCTGGCCCGGCTCCACCACTTCGGCCAATTTGCCGTAGGTCACGGGGATGACGGCCACCCTGGGATTGCCGGGCCCGCCGGCCAGCCACGGCTCGCCGGGGGAAAATTCCCCGTCGCCGGGCACCAGGTGCACCAGCTGGCCTTCGGTCAGCTTGATGCCGCCGTAGGGCAGGTTGCCTACCCGGATTTCGGGGCCGCGGGTGTCCAGCATGACGGCCAAGGTGGGACGCTGGGCCAGGCGGGCGGCCTCCCGCACTTTCTCGATGTAGGCGGTCAAACTTTCGGGGGTCACATGGGACAGATTCACCCGGGCTACGTCCATGCCCGCCTTGATCATGGCCACCAGCACGTCGATGTTGTCGGTGGCGGGCCCCAAGGTGGCGATGATTTTTGTGCGTGCCATACCCAGCTTCCCTTCAGGTGCTGCCGGCTGTCGGGCGCTTAGTGGTGCTAGGATCCGAGAATGCTTGCCAGGCGGATCAGGGCCGGGTCGGGGCGCGGCGTTTCGGCCAGGGCCGTGGCCAAGGGCACCGGCCGGACCTCTCCGGCGGCGATGCCCACCATGAGCCCGTGCCGGCCTTCCACCAGCAGGTCCACGGCCGCCGCGCCCAGGCGGCTGGCCAGGATGCGGTCGGAGGCGGTGGGTGTACCGCCCCGCTGCACGTGCCCCAGGACCGTCACCCGGGTTTCCAGGCCGGTGCGCCGCTCGATCTCCCGGGCCGCCTGAAAGCCGTCGGCAGCCCCTTCGGCCACCACGATGATGCTGTGGGCCTTGCCCCGCTGGTAGCCCCGCTGGATGCGGCGGCATATCTCATCGTAGTCGGGCTCCTCCTCGGGGATGAGCACCGACTCGGCCCCGCCCGCCAGGGCGGCGGCCAGGGCAATGAAGCCGCTGTGGCGGCCCATGACCTCCACGATGAAGGTGCGGTCGTGGGCGCTGGCGGTGTCCCGGATCCGGTTGATGGCTTCTACGGCCGTGTTCACCGCCGTGTCGAAGCCGATGGTGGTTTCCGTGCCGCCGATATCGTTATCGATGGTAGCCGGCACGCCGATTACCGACACCCCTGCCTGGGCCAGGCGCAGGGCGCCCCGCAGGGAGCCGTTGCCGCCGATGACGACCACGGCTTGAATCTGCTGCTCCGACAAGGTCTGCAGGGCCTGCCGGAACCCTTCCTCGGTGGTGAAGGCATCGGACCGGCCGGAGCGCAGCACGGTGCCGCCCCGGTGGATGATATCCCCAACAGAGCCGGCATCCATGACGGCTAAATTGCCGGTGATGAGGCCGTGGAACCCGTTGTAGACGCCGATGGGCTCCCAGCCGTGGTAATGGCTGTTGCGAACCACGGCCCGCACGGCAGCGTTCATGCCGGGGGCGTCGCCCCCGGAGGTCAAGACGGCAAGTCTCGGCCCGGCCACCAGCCCGGATCCCTCCCGTCTACATGGTTTCCACGCAGAGGGGAAGGAACCTGCGCAATTGTTTATTTAACCCAGGGATAAGTTTGGCCGCACTCGGGGCATTCCCGCGCTTCGGGGGACAAGATGTCGGCCTGGCAGTTGGGGCAGCTGCGCGCCAGCTTCTCACCGCATTGGGGGCAGTCGTCGTTGCGCCAGAAGTAATGATAGACCTGACGACGCCGTTCCCAGCGCCTCCCCTGCTCTTCCTGATAGCCGCAATTGGGGCAGATTTGGTACCTTCGGATATTCATCAACCTGGACAAAAACAACACCTCGAACAGGAAATGGTCCAATGTCCGGGGAAGCCCGGCGTCGGAAGGCCGCCTTCATTATAGATAAGCCCTGCACCCCGGGCAAGGAAAGGGCCCATGTCCTTGAGCAGGAGCTCCACGGCCCGTCGCGAAGGGTAGGAGGGTTTGGCAGAAAGGAAGGGAGCCCCTTGCTGGCCGACTACCACATGCACCTGGAAAAGGACAGCGTTACGGAAGACTGCCGCTTCGCCCCTGACCGGGTGATGGAATACGCGGCCGCCGCCGCGGCGGCAGGGTTGGCGGAAATCGGCATCAGCGAGCATTGCCACCGGTTCCGCCAATTCCGGCCCATTATGTCGTCCCTGCTGGAACCCCAGCTGGTGGCAGGCGGCTGGTGGCTCCCCGACCAGTTCAACTACGACTTGGACGGGTACGTGGCAGCGGTGTTGACGGCCGCCGGCCGGGAGGCGCCCGTGGCCATCCGGCTGGGGCTGGAAGTGGACTACATCCCCGGCCGGGAAGACGACATCCGGGCGCTGCTGGCGGGGTACCCGTGGGACTACGTCATCGGCTCCGTCCACTTTCTGCCCGGCTGGGCCATCGATGTCAGCCCCCAGGACGGCTGGCCCCATCGGGACGTGGACCAAGCCTACCGGGATTATTTTCAATTCCTCATGGAAGCGGCGGCAACGGGGCTGTTCGACATCATGGCCCACCCCGACCTGATCAAAAAATTCGGCCACCGGCCTTCCTTTGATTTGACGCCCTTGTACCGGGAGGCGGCTGAGGTCTTCGCCCGGGCCGGCGTGACCGCCGAACTGAGCACCGCCGGCTGGCACGTGCCCGTGGGCGAGGCCTATCCGGCGCCGCAATTCCTGGAAATCCTGGCTGGGGCCGGGGTGCCCATCAGCCTGGGCTCCGACGCCCACGATCCTGCCCATGTGGGGCGTGACTTCCGGCGGGCGGTGCAGCTGGCCCGCCGGTGCGGCTACCGGGA
>DATGRI010000011.1 GCA_035303785.1 Sphingobacteriaceae bacterium | reverse complement strand
CCCATGAGGCCGGCGCCTCCCGCTCCCACGACTATGGCGTCAAATTGGTAATGCACAGGCCATACACCCCCAACGGTCCTTTGAAGTTTCCCCAAGCCGAGAGCTGCCTGGGGGGAGCGGCAAGGTTACTGAACCGGCTGGAACACCAGCAGGATGGTCGTTCCCGCCACGATGATGATGAAAGTTACGGTGTACAGGACCGAACGGGCGAAAACACGCCAGCCTCGGTGTCGCACATAGTCGTCGATGACCCAACGCACGCCGTTGGCGCCATGGAGCATGCCCAGGAACAACAGGAGCCCGTCGTAGACCCGCCAGAAGGGCTTGGCCCAGCGGTCGGCGACGAAGGCGTAGCTGATGTCGCTTAAATCATTGAGGACGGTCATGATGAAGACGTGACCCAGGAGCAGGAAGACCAGAAGCAGGCCCGAAACCCGCATGAAAAACCAGGTCTGCAGTTCAAATTGGTTGCCTTGCTTGCCTGCTGCCTGGGGTTGGCCGGATTGACCCAACGCCAGTCACCTCACCTTGGCAATTTCAGCCTGTTTAACCTGCAAACAACGGTCGCAGCAGTCGCACTGCCCAAGGCAGCAGTATCACCAGCGTCAGGACCGAAGTAGCCCAGAACAGCTGACGCTGGTAGCGGGTGCCCTCGGACCAGAAGTCCACCAAGATGACCCGCAGCCCGTTGATGGCATGGTAGACGATGCCTGCGATGAGCAGGAGCATCAGAACCCGGGCCGGCGCCTGGTGGTAAAACTCCATGAGGGCGTTGAAAGTTTCCGGACCGAAGCCGATCACGAAAACGTCAACTACGTGGAGGATTAGGTATACGAAAATACCGATGCCTGAGACACGGTGCAGGACCCATGACAATTGTCCCTCGCCACCGCGATAGCGCAGCATGAGCCTCACACACCTCCTAGCGCGGCGGTATGGACGACGGCCCGGCTGCCCGGGCCGCGCGCATACGGAGCAGTCGAATTATTCCGCTCGGGGGGCCGCTTCCCACCTCTGTAATGTAACACATTTCCCAGAATGCGCACCATATGGCTACGGGGAATGGCGATGGGCCCCGCCCGGGGGCTGAAAAGCATTCAACGACGCCGGTTCGAGCCGGTCAAGCCGTCCGGTCGAAAATTGCCCAATAATGCCGTTGCCGGGCATTGACGGCCGGGGCGGGGCATGCCGATTTACGGCCGGCGGAATTCCTTCCTCAAACCTTGGGAAATCCATTTTCAGGCCCGAGGATATCGGTATTCGGACCGGGAGAATTTTTTCTTCAAGGCACGGGGTGGTTGGTGTAAAGTGGATATAATAACCGGCTTTCGAACCAATTGCCGGCCGGTTGGAGGCACACCAAATTAACTATCAATTAATGGCGTGACTGTCAATGGGGAGGAGGTGTTTTCCATGACTGAAGCCAGGGATCGCTTAGAGGATAGGGCCGAGGATCTGCAGGCGGCACCCCGGGCGACGCGTCCGGCGGGCCATGCTGTGCGCCGGGTGGAAGGGGCGCGGCGGCGCCTGCGGCGGCGGCTCGCCGGCAAGACCCGGGAGCAGCTGGAAAGGGAAATCGACTTCGTGCTCCAGCAGACCTTTCCGGCCAGCGACCCGCCCCCGCTGCCTTGACGCGGTGCCGCGGCGTCGCCAATGATTGGCCTTGCCGTCGCCGGTTTTGGGGTGGTAGGACCCGGCCTGCGCCGGAACCACCGATGCCGGTCAATCCCTTGGCCTGTCTTTGACACGGCTTTTCGCCCGGTGCTATAATCTTCGTGCTCCAAACGGCTGTTGGACCCAGTTGATCGACACCCGCACGGCTTTGGCCGTGCCCACCCATCAACGGGCGAATAGCTCAGTTGGTTAGAGCGCCTGACTTACATTCAGGAGGCCCCAGGTTCGAGTCCTGGTTCGCCCACAATCAATAAGGAAGCCGAAGCCCCGCAACGGCCTGCGGGGCTTCGGCTTTTTCCCTGCAGGAAGAGAAGGGGCCGGTAACCGGGCCGAGGCCGGCTGTGGTTGGCTAAGCTGTGGAAATGGGCTAATTCCCTTGGCCGGGTTAGGAAAATTGAGCCTTAAGCGCAGCCGGTGGGCCTATTTCCGGGATCGGTTCCCGTCCAAAGCAGGAACTCCGCGGAATAAGCACATTTGCTGGGCTTGACCATCGGAAAACCCTGCCCGGCGGGTGGAATAAGCTTCGGGGCAGGGCTTACTCCCCGCGGAGGGGGGCTGCGGCCCGCGAAGGGGGGCTTACGGCCCGCAGGGTCCCCATCTGGTATGCTCCTCATAAAGGTAAAGGGCGGAAAGGAGTGGGGGCAGTGGACCAGTTTACCCTGCACCGGGATGATGCCGTCCTCTTGGCCATCGACATCCAGGAGCGGCTGGTGCCGGTGATGAAGTACGGCAAGCAGGTCATCGACAACACCAACGTTTTGATCAAAGTGGCGGGCCAGATGGACATCCCGGTCTTCATCACGGAGCAGTACCCCCAAGGCCTGGGCAGGACCGTGCCGGAGATCGAAGCGGCGGCCGCCAAGACTTCGGTCTTCGAAAAGGTCACCTTTTCCGGCTGCACCGATGAAATGACGGCGGCCTTGGGCCAGTTGGGCCGGAAGAAGGTGATCGTCACCGGCATGGAGACCCACGTCTGTGTCTTCCAGACGGTGCGGGGCCTGCTGGGGGCGGGCTATCAGGTGTTCTTGGTGCAGGATGCCGTGTGCTCCCGCACCAAGGAAAACTTCCGCAACGGGCTGGCCCTGATGGATGCCATGGGCGCGGTCATCACCAATACGGAAACCGTGGTTTTCGACCTCCTTAAGCGGGCTGCCACCGACGAGTTCCGGGCTGCCCTCCAGCTAATCAAGTAGGCCGGCCGCCCAGCGCCACAGCACCGGAAGCCTGGGACGGCCCGGCAACCCGACCCGGCCCGGCAGCGGGATCGGCGCCGGCAGCTTGGGCCGGCCCGCGGGAGCCCTCCGGCCCCATGTCCAGGCGGGCGGCGAAGTAGATGGGGTAGCGGTGGATCCGCTGGTTGGCGCCGGGGTCGTTGAGCCGGTCCAGGCTTACCTTCAGGGGCCGGCCGTTGACCTCGATGAGCTTGGGGACGCCGTCGCGGGTAATGCCGATGTCGATGCCCAGTTCCACGCACAGGCCGAAGGCCTTCTCCATTTGCCGGGCGATCTGCAGGCAGGTGTCCCGCAAGGTTTCCAGGGCCGCCAGGCCGCCTTCGGGACCGAAGGCGGCCTGCAGCACCCGGAGGGGCGGGCTGATCATCCCGCCGCTGCGGGGGCTGGTGACCACGCCCCGTTGCGGCGCAATGCGGGCCACCAGGCCCGTCAACTGCCAGCGGCCCCTGCCGTCCTTCTGCATCAAGGCCCGGAAATCGAACCGATTGCCCATGAAGGTGGCCAGGTCCACGGCTTCCTGCAGCAGGTAGGGCGAATGCTTGGGCAGCCAGCGCAGCAGTTCCTCGGCGGTGGCGAAGATGCGGTTCCGGCCGCGCCGGCCCTTCTTGGGATGGCGTTCCAAAAGCAGCGCCGTACCGTGCCGCCTGACCCGGAATACGCCCCAGCCCCGGGACAGGTTGTCGGGCTTGACATAAAGGACCGGAAACCGGCCTGCCGCCGCCTTGAGGGCTTGGGCCGAGAGAGGTGCGGCAAAGGGAACCACCGCCCGCAGCCGCCGGTTTTCCCGCAAAGCCTGGTAGGTGGCCAGCTTCGTAATCTTCACCGGCTGGTTGATGACGGTGATGCCCAGGCCCCGGGTCAGGTGACGCAGTCTGATGGCCTGCAGGCGGCTGCCGGGGCCGAAGCAGCGGTCGTATATGACCCGGGGCAAAGGGGTGCGCACCCGCACCGGCCGGCCCCCCTGTAGGCGATAGGCCGCCAGATGGCCCTGGCTGGGGCGGCGTCCCCGGCCGTCCCGGGTGCGCCGCCGCGCCGACCTGCCGCCTTTGAACCCGTTGATGGTAAAGAAAACGATGGTGGCCCCCACCTCGGCCCCGTAGCGGACAAAGGCCTCGTATACCTGATTCCGCCGCCGGCGCAGCGAGGCCAGGCTGGTGGTGGAGATGAGAACGCCTATCAAGGGGCCCAGGCGCAGGTGGCCTGGGTCGCTCCAGTAGATTCCCAGGCGCCCCTTGGCGGGAAGGAGCAGGGTCCGGGCGATTTGCCCCGCAACCCGCAGGGTTCCCGCCGCCAGGCCGGGATCCACAACCAAATTCACCGGGCAGGAGCGCAGGCCGAAACAAAGGCGGACAGGATCGCCACTCCCGGTATTCTCGCCGCCTAGGCCGCCAATGCCCTCAATGCCCAATGCCGCCGCCAGATCCGCCGCCAGCACTACGGTATGGTCCTGCCCGCCGGAAACCGTAAAATCGGCCTTCAACACTTCTGCCACGGCGCTATCCATTGCCCAATCGCCTCCCAGCGTCGGCCCCTGCACCATCGGACCCTCCCGCATTTGATCCAGCCTTGTAGCGCGCCTCCCACGATGTAACGGCCAGGTGCCGGGCATACAAGAAGGGATACCGGTTCCCTTCCCCGGGGAAAAAGAAAGGCTTGGCGTTGGCCTCGAAGAGCCATGGCCGGCCCGTCTCATCCAGCCCGATGTCCAGGCCCAGTTCCCCCAGCACGCCGAAGCGGGCCTCCAGCACGTGGGCGATGCGGTGGGCCGCCTCGCCGGCGGCGGCCACCATGGCAGCGAAGCGGGGAGCATCGCCGCCCCAGAAGCCCATGAACTCCTCGGCCGTCAAGAAGTCGGCCCGGTTCATCCGGTTGGTGACCACTTCCCCCCGGTGGGCCCAGTTGACCAGCACGTGGGGGATCTGCCACACGGCCCGGTCGTCCTTCTGCAGCACCACCCGCAGGTCGAAATACCGCCCGAACAGGGTGGCCCGCCCGATGGCCCGCTGCACTATCCACTTGTCCTTGCTCATGCGGGTGCGCAAAAAGCCGTGCAGGCGGTTGACGTGGGGCAGGGTGCGGCTGACGGGCTTGCTCCGCAGGTAGCCTTTCACCCGGCAGCCCGGGGCGAAGGACGGCCCGGCGTCGACGCTCAGCACTTCCCGGCCCCAACTGCCCCCGTCGGCCTTCACAAAGACCCGCTGGTGCCGCTTCACGAAGGCCGTCAGGGACGACCGGTCGCCCAGCAATATGGCCTCGGGCACCAGGTCCCGGGTTTGGGGGAAGAAGCGCAGGGCAAGGTAGGTGTTCCACTTCTTGAAGCCGGCGATGCTGTTTACCGCGGGGATGCCCAGCACCCGCTCCATGTGCTGCCGCAGGCGCCGGGCCTTCCGCCGCAGCTTCAAGTCGGGATAGGTCCCCCGGTTGTACAGGACGTCAGGCAGGGGCACCGATATATAAAGAAGCTCTTCAGTGCCCGCGGGGACCATGGCCTTGACGGTCCGGTTCTTTAGAGACACTTTCGTTATGGAAAAAATGAAAGGCAGCGCGTGGGCCTCCCCGGCCCCGATGGCCAGATGGCGAAGCTGCTCCCGCTCTTCGGGCAGGAGGCCTTCGGGCCCGGCCCGCCTCCGCTTGCCGGGACCGTCCCAGATGATGCCGACGCACGGCCCCAGGTGCAGATCATTGCCTCCAGGCCCTTCCCACAAGCCGATGGTGCGGCCTTCCCGCAGCATGGGCCAGCGGCGAAACAAATCCGCCGGCACGAAAAGGTCGTCGCCCTGCCGCCGCACCGGCATCCTTTCCGTCCAGCTGCCCAAGTGGACCCGGACCGGCGCCCCATCGCCGTTGGTTCCCCGCATCCCCAGCAGGCGTACCCAATCCATGGACTTCATCCCTTCGCCTGACCCAGATTCACCCCATGGTATGTCCCACCGGGGCGGCGGGTGTGGGCAAGTCAGTCTTCAGGAGCACGTCCCGCCTGCTTTACATAACTTGATACATGCTCTGGGATATGGAGTGGTGCCGGCGATGCGCTATATGACCAACATCCAGCAAGTGCAGGAATTGGCCCCCGAGGAGCGGGACAAGCTCAGCGCGGTGACGGGCGAGTACGTCTTCCGCCTGAGCAAGTACTACCATTCACTGATCGACTGGGACGATCCCGACGACCCCATCCGCCACATCGTCATTCCCCATCTGACGGAACTGGACGAGTACGGGCGGCTGGATCCTTCCGACGAGGCGGAAAACTACGTGGCGCCCGGCTGCCAGCACAAGTACGGGCCGACGGCCCTGCTGCTGGTGTCGGAAGTGTGCGCCTCCTACTGCCGGTTCTGCTTCCGCAAGCGGCTGTTCAAGGAAGATGTCCAGGAGGCTTCCTTGGACGTTTCGGAAGGCATCCGCTACATAGCGGCCCACCCGGAAATCAACAACGTCCTGTTGACGGGCGGGGACCCGCTCCTGCTGTCGGTGCGGCGGCTGGACGAAATCCTCCGGGCCCTGCGGGAGATTCCCCATGTGAAGATCATCCGCATCGGCTCCAAGGTGCCCGCCTTCGACCCTGAAAGCATCTCGGGCAACGGGGACCTCCTGGCCATGCTGGCCCGCCACACCCGGGCCGACGCCCGGATATATGTGATGGCCCACTTCAACCATCCCCGGGAGTTGACGCCCCAAGCCGTCGCCGCCGTGGACGCCCTCATGCAGGCAGGGGTGACGGTGGTCAATCAGACGCCCCTGCTGCGCAAGATCAACGCCCAGCCCCAGGTCTTGGGAGAACTCCTCAGCCGCCTGTCGTGGGCCGGGGTAACCCCCTACTATGTCTTCCAAAACCGGCCCGTGGCCGGCAACGCCGGCTTCGTGGTGCCCCTGGCCGAGGCCTACCACATCGTGGAACAGGCCAAGAATCTGACCTCCGGCCTGGGCAAGCGCATCAAATTCGTCATGAGCCACAGCAGCGGCAAGATCGAAGTGCTGGCCGTGGAGGACGGGAAGATCTACCTCAAGTACCATCAGGCCCGCAACCCGGCCGACGCCGGGCGCTTCATGGTGTTTGACCTGCCTCCCGGCGCCTCCTGGTTCGATGACCTGGCGCCCCCTCGGTGAAAGAAAGAATCCGGGAGGCCGGCTGCGGCGAGCCGGCCTAGACCCGGATTTGAGGGGGAGGTGAATTAAGCTCTCGTATGCGTCGTCAGAAGGACCGGAAGCCCGGCGAAGTCATCTGCAGGTCGTTGAGCATCTGCCAGTACATGGGGCCGTAGCCCATCACCACCAGCAGGACTGCCACCACGACCCACGGGGCGAACCGGTCCAACAAGCCCGGCACGTTTTCCTGATAGAGAGGCGTGGCGATGGGGAACTCCACCTCGGACGCCTCCACCCGGGCTTTGTTCAGCAGCGTAGCCGCCAGGATGACGAAGAACAGCACGCCGCTGACGGTGAGAATGGCGCCGCCCACACCCAGCAGCTGGAAGGACGACGTCCATTCCGGCAGCTTGTAGGTGGCCCCGGCCATGAAGGTCCGCCGCGGCGCGCCCTGAAGGCCCGCCCAGGTCATGCCCCGTGACATGAGGAGCATGCCCACGAACCAGAGCCACACCTGGGCGATGGCCAGCCTGCCGCCCCACAGCTTCCGGCCCGTCAGATGGGGCACCAGCCAGTAGGCGGTGCCCATGAAGGTCAAGGCTACCGCCGTGCCCACCGTCAGGTGGAAGTGCCCCGGCACGAACAGGGTGTTGTGAACCACCAGGTTCAGGTTGAAGGAAGCGTTCACCAGGCCGCTGATGCCGCCCAAGGCGAAGATGATCATGCCCAGGAGCTGGGCGGCCACGGCGGGATTGCTCCAGTTGAGCCGGCGGATCCAGCCCAGCCGGCCCTGGCCGCCCCGGCTGCGGGCGCCCGTCTCCAAGGAGGCCAGCACCGTGAAGGCGGTGATCATGCTGGGCATGAACACGCCGAAGGTGATGAAGGCGTGGAGGGCCTTATACCCCTCGGAAACGCCCGGATCGACGAACTGGTGGTGGAACCCGACGGGCAGGGACAAGGGAATGAACAACAGGAAGGCCAGCCGGGCCAGAGATTCGCTGAACAGCTTGCCGCCGTTTTGGGCCGGCAGCATGAAGTACCACGAAATGTAGGCCGGCAGCAGCCAGAAGTACACGATGGGGTGGCCGCTCTGCCAGAAGAGGGTCCGGCTCAGCAGAGGATCGACGCCCTCCAGCAGGCCCAGGGACCACGGGATGAGCATGCCCACGAACTGGACCACCACGCCGAAGGTGGCCAAGCCCCACATGATCAAGGTGGTCAGGGCCGCGAAGGCCATCAACGGCGTCCGCTGCCCGGGATTGTCCCGCCGCCAGTGGATGTAGGTGACCACCAGGTTCAGCAGCAGCACCAAGGTGCCCACCACTACCAGGGCCAGGCCGATGTAGTAGGCGGGGTGGGCCTGGAGGGGCGCGTAGGACGTGAACAGCACCGTGCCCCGGCCCGTCAGGAGGGCCCAGTCGGTGAGGAGGGCGCCCACCAGGGTCAGCCAGAAGTTGACCCGGAGCAGGCCCGTGCTCCACAGGGGCCGCTGCAGCGTCTTCACGGTCACCAAAGTTAGGAAGCCTAGGATGAAGAACGTGGTGAACATGAGCACGTTGAAGGTGCCGTGGATGGACAAGGCCTGATAGTAGTTGTCAAAGATGCCCACGAAGGGGAACAAGTCGATGCCCATGTAGGACATGCCTTGCAGGAAACCCATCACGATGCCGACGGCCAGATGGGCGAAGCCCACCAGAATGAAGGCCATTACACACCTTTTGGTGGCCGGCGGTATTTCAAAGGTGGACTGGTCCGCCGCCGCCGGCGCGCCGGCTTGTGCTGAGGTGGACATGCCGTTGCCTCCCATCTTCCCGGAAATCAAAGCCCCGGATTGCTCCCCTTACGGGGTGACGATGATCTTGCCCGCCATGACGTGATGGCCCAGGCCGCAGAACTCGTTGCATACCATGGTGTACTCGCCCGGCTCGTCGAAGGTGTAGGTGACGCGCCCCACCTGGCCGGGGATGGCCATCATGCTGAGATTGGTGCCGATGACCTTCCAGCCGTGGAGCACGTCCCGGCTGTGCAGGTTGAAGGTCACCGTCGACCCGGCCGGTATCTCGATGGTGCCGGGGTCGAAGAAGAAGGCCTGGGCGAACAGGTTCACTTCGTACCGCTGGGGGCCCAACTGGCGGATCCAGCCTTCGTTGGGGTCGAACCCCGCCGCCACCGCCAGGGACCGGGGCTCCCTGCCCGGCAGGCGGATACCCAGGCTCAAAGCGCTGAGAACGACGGCCACGGCGAATACGGCCAGCATGACCGCCGAGGCGATGATCCAGCGCCTTTCATGGATATCGATGTGCATGGTTTCACCGTCCCAAGATCATGATTGCGTACATGTAGCCCCACAGCAGTACGATCAGGGCCCCAAAGATGGTCAAAAGGGTCACCGTTCCCTGCGGAGTCTTGACTTCACCCTTGACCTCGCCCTTGGTCTCCGCGATCTCCGCCACACCCTCGGCGGCAGGAGTAGTTCCCGGGCTCAGATCGATTTGCAAAGGGTGCACCTCCCTCCATCAACGCGGGTAGCAAAGAAATAAATGGGCCGCCTCGTAGCCGAGGCGCTGGGCTCCGGTACTGACCATCTCTCTCTGCAGCAGTTCCAAATCCCTAAGGAGAAGGTCCGTTGCCAAGGGGTCGCCCATGTACCGGCCCCGGATCATCCCGGTGCCGTCCAGCAGCACCAGGACGGGCTCGTAAACGGGCGGCGCGTCGGGGCCGGCGCCGTTTTGCACGGGGCCGTAGAACACCTCCAGGCCGCCACCGACGACCAGCTTCACGCTCAAGGGGCTGCCCGTCAGCAGGCGCCAGCCTTCCCGGTCGAGGCCGTGGTCGGCGGCAAAGGCGGCCAGGGTGGGAGGATCGTCATGTTCGGGATCAACGGTTATGAGGGCCACCTGCAGGTCGGGGGCTCCGGCCCCGTCCCGGCTCCCCGCGGCCCATTGCTCCTGCCGGGCCTTGGCCTCAGCCCAAAACTCCTTCAGTTGGGACAGTCGCTGGGACACTTGGGGATCGCGGGTGGCCAGGAAGCCTACCAGCAGGGTTTTATCCCGCACATCGGCCGAGGAGTAGGATTGGCCCGTATGGTCCGTCAGGACCCAAGGCGGCAGCGGCCGGATGCGGGGCAGCACCTGGAGGGGGCGGAAGACGGCGAAGGCGATTACCCCGGCCGTCACCACCACCAGGGTGCCGATGAGGAAGGGTATGAGTTTGGATTTCCGCTTTCCGGCGGTTTCTGCGGGCCGGTTCACGGAAAGTCACCTCCCACGCTCCCTTTCATGGTAGGAGGAGGTGAGCGGCGGAGACTATCGGGCCGCCATGGGACTTTGGCTGCGGTCCGCCAATAGGGTGAGCGGAGTAGCCCATCAGGTTGGGAATCCATGAACCGTCCGGCAGGCAGCGGGCTTGTTCCGGTGGATGCCGGGGGTGCCAGATATTAGGCCATAAGGGGAGGGGTCCAGCTAGGCCAAGCGGTCGGTCAGCCGGCGCAGGGTCGCGGCCGGGTCTGGGCCCAGATGGAGTTTCAGCAGGGGGCGGCCCAGAGAGGCCAGCACTTCCCCGTCGGTTGCGGCCTGTACGGTTACCAGCCGGCCTAGGGTGAAGGGATAGCCGGGGACCGGCAGGTCGGGCTCCGGGTCGCAGGTGAGTTGGATGAAGCACCCGATGCCCGGTCCGCCTTTATGCAGCTGCCCTGTGGAATGAAGGTAGGCGGGTCCCCAGCCGGCGGTGGTGGCCAGGCCCCATCGCATTACGATGAGGCGGCGCAGGCCCGCCAGGGCGGCGATGATCGGGGGGTCGGCCGGGAGAAAGGCCTGCAGGGCCACATAGGCGTGGCCGTCAGCCCGGTCCAGGAAGTCAGCCAGGGCCGCAGCCATCCGGGCCGGATCGGTTCCGACAAGGGCGTGGCCGGTTCCTTTGGCCCGGCCGGCGATGCCGGGTGCCGGTCCGGCGGTCTCCAGGGGGAAAGGCGGGCGCAGCCGCCGGCGGGCCAGCCGCTTGCTGGCCTCCACGTCGGGTTGATCGAAGGGGTTGACGGCCAGGGCGGCGGCGGCAGCGGCCACGGCCATCTCCCAGCGGAAGAATTCACCGCCCAGGGCCGCGGGGCTTTCTACATAAAACCGGATCACCGGATGGCCCAGGCGTTCCAATTCAGTAACCAGGTCGTAATGGGGATCCCCATCCCAGCCGGCCATATGGACGAAGCAGCGGTCCCGGCCGTACCGGTCCGGCGGCACCGGCGGCTCATCCACCACCGGTATCAGGCCACGTCCGTCCTTGCCCAGGCTCTCAGCCAGCAGCTGCTCCAGCCACCAGCCTAGGGGGGCCAGGCCCGGAGACAGCAGGAAGGTCAGCTTGTTCTGCCCGCCTTGGTGCATTTTCACCAGGGCCGCCGCCAGTTGCAGGGCCGGATTTTCGGGGGCCGGCACCGATGAGCCGGCGGCGGCGGCCATGGCCATGCCGCTGTCCAAAAGGCCCTCGACGGAGATGCCCGCCAGGGCTGCCGGCAGCAGGCCCACGGGGCTCAAGGCGGCGTAACGGCCGCCCACATCGGCGGGGGAGGGCCAAATCCGGTCAAAAAGGTAGTCAGTTCTCGGCCCCGTCAAGGGGGAGCCGGGGTCGGTGAGGGCGTGAAACATCCACGGCCCGCCGCGGCTGGGTCCGGCCGCCCGCTGGAAGTAGGCGGCCAGGGCCATCGTTTCCAAGGTAGTCCCCGACTTGCTGGCTACGATGAACAAGGTCCGGCGGCCGGCAGCCCGGGCGGCGGTTTGGGCGGCCGCTTGGGGCAGGGCCGTATCCAGCACCGTTACATGGGGACCGCCGGGCGGGGGCGGGAAGGCTTCAGCCACCACCTTGGCCGCCAGGCTGGAGCCGCCCATGCCCACCAGCACGATCTCCTCGATGCCCTGCTGCCGCAGTTCGCCGTGGGCCCGGGCCATGGCAGGCAGCAGAAGCCGGCTGCGCTGGGGCAGGGTGAGCCAGCCCAAATTGTTCTTGATTTGTTTTTCGCCGGCAGGCCACAAGGAAGGATCGCCGGCCCACAACCGCCGGGGCAAGGCTTCGGCCTGCCAAGCGGCCAAACGCTCGGTCCAGGCACCTTGCCGGGAGCCCAGGTTTATGTGCATGGTGGCTATTCCCGGCCCGCGGCCGGTGAAGGCTCTCGGTTCCGGTTGTATGGTCACAGCGGGCTCCTTTGCGCTGAAAGGGTGCGGCGGTGCCGCCCACCCCGGTTGTTTCCAGCGGGATTTTCGCCGCCGGCGAAGAGGAACCTGCCGGCCGCCGCAACCCCCGCGGCGCCTGGACATGGGGCCTGGGCTGGGTTATTATGACCTTGTGTGGAAGGGCCGGTAGCTCAGTCGGTAGAGCAGCGGACTGAAAATCCGCGTGTCGGGGGTTCGATTCCCCCCTGGCCCACAGGCGGCGAGGATGCCCGGCATCGCATTCGCTCAGGCTTTTACCCTTGCTTTTGCAGTTGTCCTTGGCTTTGCAACGGGCCCATAGCTCAGCGGTAGAGCAGCCGGCTCATAATCGGTAGGGCGGGGGTTCGAATCCCTCTGGGCCCACACTCTTCCTTTATTTCTCCTGCGTTACGGTCATTCCTTAAATGATTCCTAGCCCATCCTCGCCTCGTTGTTGTTCAGGGCATCCAAGAAGGCCCGGCATGAACGGTAGATCTGGTTGTACACCTGCTCATAGACCCGGTCGTCATAGCCGTAGGGGTCGGGCACGATGCCCGGTCCTTCGGGATCGAAGTCGCCCAGCCTGACCACTTGGGCCGAGGTGGGCTCCATGGCCATGATGTCGCTGTAGTTCTTGTCGTCCATCACCACGATGTAGTGCCATTGATCCAGTTCTTCCTTTTGAATCTGCCGGGCGATGCTGGTCAGCTGGATGCCGTTCAATTGGGCGATGCGCCGGGACTGGGGATGGGCCGGCCTGCCTACATGCCAGTTGCCGGTGCCGGCGGAGTCTATGTAGAAGCGGTCGGACAATCCTTCCGAATCCACCAGATGCTTGAAGACCCCTTCGGCCAGGGGTGAGCGGCAAATATTGCCCAGGCACACAAAAAGAATGCGGGTAGGTTCGGACATGCAGATCAAACTCCTCATCGATTAATCGGAAGTCTTGAAGCCGTGCTGGTCCTATGCTATATTAAATCACGCCGTCGGCTTGTAAACCGACTACGGCACGCGGGAGTAGCTCAGAGGTAGAGCATCTGCTTGCCATGCAGAGGGTCGCGGGTTCAATTCCCGTCTCCCGCTCCAGGGCGACGTAGCCAAGTGGTAAGGCAGGGGACTGCAAATCCCTTATTCCCCGGTTCGAATCCGGGCGTCGCCTCATGAACGGACAAACTTCCAAATAAGAGGATGGGCGCGTAGCTCAGTTGGTTAGAGTGCCGCCTTGACATGGCGGAGGTCACAGGTTCAAGTCCTGTCGCGCCCACCAGCCGCCAAAGGAGGCGGCGCAAAAAAGGTTTCAGCCAACAGAGGCCGGGGAGGCTACCCCGGCTTTTTCTTTCGCCCGGGCGAAAAGTATGCCCGGCAACAAGGCCTGCCACATGCCCGCCACGTCAATCTCAGCCCTGCAACACCCTGCGTATGACTACCAGCAGTTGAACCATCCACAGGGGGATTACCAACAAGTTTTTCAGGGCAAAATTGATGGCGGCCTCTAGGCGGGGTTGCGGTGTGACGCTGCGGGCGATGAACGCCGCAGCCAGGTTTAAGACGAGGGGCACCGCTGCCAGCAGCACCAGTTGCCAAAAAATTTCGGGACGCGCTATGCGAATTTTCCACGGGCTGCCGGCGCCGACCTGCAATCCCGCCAACCCCTCCGGCCACACTAGGCGAAAGGCCACGTAAAAGAGGGCTAGGCGAAAAATCCCTACGACGGCTTCCATAACGCCGGGCCAAGCCCGCGACAGCCACGGCAATTGGAGAAACAAGGCAACCCGCGCCAGGGCCGGAACCAAGGACAGCAGCGTCAAGGGGACCACGTTGCGGCCGTACAGGCCGAGGGCCGTCAGCAGCGTGCGGGCAGCAGATTGAATGGGCTCCTGGGCGATCATGAGGCTCCTCCTTAAGGGGCGTTGACGGTCGCCTTTTCCTTACCCGTTGCCGGCGTTAAAGAACTTAGGCCGAATTCGTCCTTATCCTGCTGCACCAAAGTCGGTCACGGTGAAATAAGGTAGAAATCGGACTTATTGCCTCGTCGCCAACCGGCCGCCCGCGGCTAACGGACTCACGGCCCGGCCGCCCACGGTGCAGCGGCCCGCGACCTGCCGCCCACGAGCGTGCCGCCCGCCTTGCTTCCGTCTTGCATCCGTGTACCCGCCCTGTCCACTTTTACCTGCCGCCCGCCTTTCACTGGCATATGTGTCAAACTGTTGCGAGTTTCAGCGACCGATGCCCTCACCACCCTAATAGCGACGCGACCGCCGGACGGTTTCCTGGAGGAAGGGTGGAAAAATGGCGGCAACGCAAGACGACGAAAGGGGGCGGGGCCGTGCCCGGCGCCGGCGGGCGGCACGCTGGCCGGAGCGCCTGCGGTGGCGGCCGAACCGCTGGACGGCGGTGGCCGTGGTGGGCGGTCTCATCCTAGGCCTGGCGGTCGTCTGGTACCAATTCGGCCTGCCGCCCCGCTTGTTCGGCGGCGGCACCCCCTACGACCCCAATACGGTGCCCCGGGAAGGGGAGCAGCTGCCCGTCGACCTCTGGCGGCAAATCGACGAAGCCCACCAAGAGCGGGTCAAGGCCTTCCCGGCGGAAACCAAGGGCCGGGGCGGCCAGCCCTTGCCTTATCGCCTGGAGGACGGGGTCAAAGTTTTTGAGTTGACCACCGAAGTGGTCCAGTGGGAAGTGGAGCCCGGCGTGTTTCGGGAAGCCTGGGCCTACAACGGCCAGGTGCCGGGACCGGAAATCCGGGTGACCGAAGGGGACCGGGTGCGGGTCCACGTGACCAACAACCTGCCCGAGAGCACCACGGTCCACTGGCACGGCCAGCAGGTGGTAAACGACCAGGACGGCGTGTCCTTCGTCACCAATCCCGTCATACCCCCGGGCTCGTCCTACACCTACGAGTTCACCGCCAGGCCGGCGGGCACCCACATGTACCATTCCCACCACAACAGCACCAAGCAGCTGGCCAAGGGGCTGCTGGGCCCCCTGATCGTGGAGCCCCGGGACCGGGCGGCTTGGCCCGCCTGGGACAAGGAAGTCACCGTCGTCCTGAACGACGGCCCCCTGGGCTACACCCTCAACGGCAAGAGCTTCCCCGCCACCGAGCCCATCACGGCCAGGCCCGGGGAGCGGGTGCTCATCCGCTGGATGAACGAGGGGGCCATGGTGCACCCCATGCACATCCACGGCCTGGTCTATGAGGTGATCGCCCGGGACGGCTGGCTCCTGCCGGATGCCTGGCGGGCCGACACCATCAACATCGCCCCCGGCGAGCGCTGGGACACCATCGTCACCGCCGACAACCCCGGCAAGTGGGCCATCCACTGCCACGTGCTGCCCCATGCCGAGGGGGAACACGGCCTGTTCGGGCTGACTACCCTGTTCATCGTGGAGGACGGTGAAGCGTGATGGCGAGGCACCCGGGGGATATACTGCGGCGCCGCCTGGCCGGATCCCTGCTCATCGCCCTCCTCGCCGGTCTGGCGGCCTACGGAGCCGGCTGGGGCTGGGCGCGCCTGGCCACGCCGGGGCACCTGCGCACCGGCGGGCCGGTGGTCCACAACGATCCCACCGTGCCCGGCCGCTGGCTCATGGCCCTGGATGATGGGCTGCTGGTGGTTGTGGGTCGGCCTTACTTCAAATACGACCATGTTTCCCTGGCGCCCACCTTCCCCATCTGGGCGGCCAATCTGGGAGCCAAGCCCGTCACCTTCGGCTATGAGAACTTCCGCGTCCGGGTGGGGGGCAAGGTGCGTCCCGTGGACGATGGGGAGCCCGCCTTGAGCAGCGGCCCCCTGGCGCCCCTGGAGGTGCGGCGGGGCGCCGTCACCTATTACGGCCCGGCGGTGGATGCCCTGCTCTTGGACTTCGGCGGCCGGCAGGTGGTTCTGGAGCCCGAGGCCGCCTACCCCGAAATCAGCGCCGTAGCACCGTGGCTGACGGCCCGCTGGGGCGCCTTGCCCCAGCCCGGTAGGAGGGCTGAGCGGTGATCCACCACGTCATCATCGGTTCCCCCGGGCACCACGAGCCGTGGCAGCACCTCCAGCCGAGTCTGGCCAATACCTTGAAGGGCATGGAGCAAATCTGCGGCGTGCGGGCCCACTTGGAGGAGCACCGGTCCGAACCCGGCGGCGTGCTGATCGCCTGCCGCTTCCACGGGCCCAGAGAAGAAGCGCCCCTGGCGGCCCTCTGCCGCCAATGGGTGGTGGATGCCCTGGCGGAGTTTTTCGTCCTCCATTGGGAGGGCAGCATGGTGCGCAGGCTGGTGGAGGATGCCCGGGACGACCTGTCCCCCAGGGAGGCGGCCGCCGTGGCCCGGACGGCCTTGGATTTCCTGACCGTGGCGCCTCCGTCGGGCCGCCGGCTCCAATCCCTGGGGCGGCGGGCCTTCATCGCCCAGCGGCTCCAGGACTTTCTGGCGGAAAACGATCAAATTCACCTGGAAGGGTTCGTCACCTTTCGCCTGAAGGAATACATGGTGTGGCTGGAGGAGGCCGTCCAGCGGGCCCTGGACGACTTCCTCCTGGACCGGGAATACCGGGAATTCATCAAGGTTCTAAAGGTATTCGTGGACCATCAGGAAGCGCGGGTAGGGCTGGTCCACGTCATCCGCGGCCCCGGCGGCAGGGGATTCGCCCTGGCCCACGAAGACGGGGAAATCCTCAGCCAGGACGCCTTGGCGGAAATGGTGGCGGACGTGGCCCAGGGCGAGATACATTACGGCGACCTGCTGATCAGCGCCCTCATCAGCATCGCCCCCCAGCGGCTTTTGCTGCACAAGCCCCATGCCTACCTGCCGGCAGAAACGGTGGAGACCATCAAAGGCATTTTCGCCGGCCGGGTCTCCACTTGTCGGGGGTGCCGGACCTGCCGGGGACACCACAGTTCTCCCTGACCAAGACGCTTTTTTGGCTCCTTTACCCCGGGGCCGGAGCATTGATCGGCTGGCTGACCAACTGGATGGCCATCCGGCTCCTCTTCCGGCCCCATAAGCCCGTGGGCATCGGGCCCTGGCGGCTCCAGGGCCTGCTGCCCCGGCGCCGCCGTGACCTGGCCCTCACGGTAGCCCAGGTGGTGGAGCGGGAACTCCTTTCCTCCCAGGACTTGATGGAGCGGCTGGCGGGTGCCGCGGCCCGGACCCGCCTGGTGGACGCCCTGGCCGCCGGCCTGGCGGCGGCGGTGGAGCAGCGGCTGCCCCTGCCCCTGCCCGGGCCTTTGACCGGCTGGCTCCACAAAGCCGCCCGGTCCGAAGCCCAGCGCTTCGTGGACCGGCAGCTGCCCGGCCTGCTGCGGCACTGGCTGGCCGACCTCCAAGTGGCGTCCCTGATACAAGAACGGCTGGACTCCCTGGACATCGATGAAATGGAGCAATTGGTCCACCGGCTGGCCCGGCAGGAACTCCGCTACATCGAGTTGATGGGGGCTCTGGTGGGCGGGCTGGTGGGCATGGTTCAGGCCCTGCTGGTGCATTACATTTGACGAAGGCCAAGGCTGTTTTTATAATGCTTCTGAAACAGCCGCATTGACGCAGGAATCCGTCGGATGCCCAAAAAGGGTTGGAACCGCGGGTATCCCGTCCCTTTGGGGCGGGGTTTTTTGTTGAGTGAAATCCAAGGAGGATGTCCCCATGGCCAATAATGCCGCGGCAGGAGAAATGCTGGAAATTACCCTTCCCGACGGCAGCAAACGCCAATACCCCCGCGGTACCCTTCTGGCGGACATCGTCAAGGACATCGGCCCCGGCCTGGCCCGGGCCGCCCTGGCCGTGCGCCTCAACGGCCGGGTGCTGGAACTGTTCCGCCCCTTGGAAGAAGGGGGCGAACTCGCCGTCCTGACCTTCGACGACGAGGACGGCCGCTACTCCTACCGGCACACCGCCAGCCACGTCCTGGCCCAGGCGGTGAAGCGCCTGTTCCCCGAGGCCAAGCTGGGCATCGGCCCGCCCATCGAGGACGGCTTCTACTACGACATCGACGTGGGCCGGCCCCTGACCCCCGACGACTTGGAAAAGATCGAAGCCGAGATGGAGCGCATCCGGCAGGAAGATTTGCCCTTGGAGCGCTTTGAGCTTCCCCGGGAGGAAGCCATCCGGTTGATGGAGGAAAAGGGCGAGACCTATAAGGTGGAGCTGATCCACGACCTGCCGCCCGACGAAGTCATCTCCTTCTACCGGCAGGGGGAGTTCGTCGACTTGTGCCGGGGCCCCCACGTGGCCTCCACGGGGCGGCTGAAGCACCTGAAACTGCTCCACGTGGCCGGCGCCTACTGGCGGGGCGACGAGTCCCAGCCCATGCTGCAACGCATCTACGGCACCGCCTTCGAGCGGAAGCAGGATCTGGAGCAGTTCCTGTGGCGCCGGGAGGAAGCCAAGCGGCGGGACCACCGGCGCCTGGGCCCCGAACTGGATTTGTTCCATTTCGACGATGTGGCCCCGGGCTACGTTTTCTGGCATCCCAAGGGAACCATCATTTATAACGAGCTGGTCAACTTCTCCCGGCAGCTGCAGGAAGGCCACGGCTACCAGGAAGTGCGCACCCCCGACGTGATGAAGGTGGAGCTGTGGCAGCGGTCGGGCCACTGGGACTACTACCGGGAGAACATGTTCCTGGCCCAGCAGGAAGACACCCTGTACGGCGTCAAGCCCATGAACTGCCCGGGCCACTGCCTCATCTTCCGCTCCCGGGTCCGGTCCTACCGGGAACTGCCCCTGCGCCTGGCCGAGTACGGCCACCTGTCCCGGTTCGAGCGCTCCGGCGCCCTCCACGGGCTGCTGCGGGTGCGGGGCATGGTCCAGGACGACGCCCACCTGTTCATCACCCCGGAGCAGATCGAGGACGAAATCGCCCACTGTCTCCAGTTGGTGGAGGCCGTCTACGGCCGTACCTTCGAAGTTCCTTATGAAATCGATCTGTCCACCCGCCCCGAGGAGTTCATGGGCGACCCCGCCCTGTGGGACCGGGCCGAGGCCATGCTGGAGTCGGCCTTGAACAAGGCCGGCCGGCGGTACAACGTGGCCCCCGGCGAAGGGGCCTTCTACGGCCCCAAGCTGGACTTCCACTTCACCGACTCCCTGGGCCGCCGCTGGCAGTGCGCCACCGTCCAGCTGGATTTCCAGATGCCCGAGAAGTTCGACCTGACCTATGTGGGCACCGACGGGCGCCCCCACCGGCCCGTCATGATCCACCGGGCCATCCTGGGCACCTTGGAGCGGTTCATCGGCGTGCTCATCGAGCACTACGCCGGCGCCTTCCCCACCTGGCTGTCGCCGGTGCAGGTGAAGGTCATGCCCGTCAGCCAGGGGCACCGGGCTTACGCCCAGGAGGTGGTGGACGCCCTGGAGCGCCGGGGAGTCCGGGTCGTCTTGGACGACCGGGATGAGAAGCTGGGCTACAAGATCCGCCAGGCGCAGGCTGAGAAGGTGCCCTACATGCTGGTGGTGGGCGACCGGGAAGCGGCGGAGGAGACGGTATCCGTGCGCAGCCGGGACGGGGGCGACGTTGGCAGCATGCCCCTGGGCGACTTCGCGGCGGCCGTCGCCCGGGAGATCCGGGAGCGCCACAACCGGCTCACCATCGGCGCCCCGGCAGCCGCCGGGGCCAAGTCCAAGGCCGATTGACGGTGTTTTTTCCAGCGTGATACACTGTGTGTTGAGCCAATCGACGGTTGGTACTCAAATGAGTCGATGACCGAGGTTGAAGTTTGGGACTTGAATAAAGCAGAAGCAGCGGCTTCTCACCTTGCGGCGCCGTTGGCAGGTAGCTTCAGGGTCGGTCCCCCAGCAAACTATCCCGGACCCATGTCCGGTGGGTAGCTATTGGCGGGTGCCGTGCGCCCGTCTTTTATATTTTCGCGGAGGTGACGTTAATTAGCCGAGACTTGCGTGTGAACGAGCGTATTCGCGCCCGTGAAGTGCGGCTCATCGACGGCGACGGCCAGCAACTGGGGGTAATGCCCCTGGAAGAAGCCTTGCAGAGGGCCTACGAGCGGGGTTTGGACCTGGTGGAAGTGGCGCCCAACGCAAGGCCTGTCGTCTGCCGCATCATGGACTACGGCAAGTTCAAGTATGAGCAGGCCAAGAAGGATCGGGAGGCCCGCCGTCACCAAAAAGTTATTACCGTTAAAGAAGTGAAAATGCGCCCCAACATCAACGAACACGACTTCCAGGTGAAGCTGCGCAATGCCCTCCGCTTTTTGTCCGAAGGCGCAAAAGTGAAGTGCAGCATCATGTTCCGGGGCCGGGAAATCGTCCGCCGGGAGAAGGGACGCCAGGTGCTGGAGCGGCTGGCGGAAGAGCTGGCCGAGCACGGCGTGGTGGAACGCCATCCGACCATGGAAGGCCGCAACATGGTCATGGTCATGGCTCCCAAGGCCGACAAGTCAGCGGGTTAAGCGGCCCAATGCCTGGAAACCCCTGGGGAAGGGGGTTGACCGATGCCTAAGATGAAGACCCATCGCAGCGCCAAGAAGCGTTTCAAGCGGACCGGATCGGGCAAGTGGGTGCGTCGCCGGGCCTTCAAGGACCACTTGTTGACCAAGAAGCCGGCCAAGCGGCGCCGGCGCCTCCGGAAGCCGGCCGTCGTCCATCCCAATGACGCCCACCGGTTGGAGCGCCTCCTGCCGTACGCATGATCCGTTGGAGGGGTAACGAATGCCACGAGTAAAAGGTGGTCCCAAAGGCCGCCGGCGGCACAAGAAGATCCTGAAACTGGCGCGCGGCGCCTTCGGCCGCCGCAGCAAGACCTTCCGGGCAGCCAACCAGACGGTCATGAAGGGCCTGATGCACGCCTATCGTGACCGGCGGCGCCGGAAGCGGGAATTCCGCCGTCTATGGATAACCCGAATCAACGCCGCAGCCCGGCTCCACGGCCTGTCCTACAGCCGGTTGATGGGCGGCCTGAAGCGGGCCGGGATCGAGATCAACAGAAAGATGCTGGCCGACTTGGCCGTCAACGATGCGCAAGGCTTCCGAGCCGTAGTGGAAGCGGCCGCCCAGGAGGCCAAGGCTTAGTTCCGGTCCTGTGCGGTCGCCGATAACCGGGACGAAGCCGTCCAACGGCCGGCTTGCGCCGGCACCCGAGTGAGGCAGACATGACTGAAGACGCTACAACGCCGGGGAGGGCGGAAACCCATTCCCCGGCGTCCTTTAATCCAGCCCGGACGCTGGTATTGAGCTTTGTCGGCGCCATTCTGGCAGGCACCGTCCTCCTCAGCCTGCCCGCCGCCGCCCAAGACGGCCGGCCCGTCTCCATCCTGGATGCCTTCTTCACCGCCACTTCCGCCGTCTGCGTCACCGGCCTGACCGTAGTCGACACCGCCTCCACCTGGTCGCCCTTTGGACAAACCGTCATCGCCCTCCTCATCCAAGGGGGCGGGCTGGGCATCATGACGGGATCGCTGCTGGTGGCGGCCCTCCTGGGCAAGCGCATAACCATCCGGGACCGGTTGGTGGTGCAGCAAGCTTTGGGGGAGGCGGGCACCGGCGATGTGGCCCGCCTGTTCCGGGGCGTAGCCGTCACCGTGCTGGGCATTGAGGCGGTGGGCATGATCCTTCTCTTTTTTCGCGGGCTGGCGGACATGCCTCCGGCCCGGGCGGCCTACATGGCCTTTTTCCACAGCATTTCCGCCTTCAACAACGCTGGCTTCGACTTGACGGGCAGCAGC
>DATGRI010000010.1 GCA_035303785.1 Sphingobacteriaceae bacterium | reverse complement strand
CCGACGCCGTGGCGGAGGTGGTGGCCCTCCTGGCCCAGGCCCGGCGGCCCCTCATTGTGGCGGGGCGCGGCGCCGTTTTGGCCGGGGCCGGCGAACTGTTGCAGCAACTGGCCGACCGGACCGGCGCCCTCCTGGCCACCTCGGCCCAGGCCAAGGGCCTGTTCAGCGACAGCCCCTGGGATCTGGGCATCATGGGGGGCTTCTCCTCCCCCACCGCCGCCCGGCTGATCGGGCAGGCCGACCTGGTCCTCACCTTCGGCGCTTCATTAAATATGTGGACCACCCGCCACGGCCGGCTCTTCGCCCCGGAGGCCGTCATCGTGCAGGTGGACGACGAGCCCCAAGCCTTTGGCAAGCATTACCGGGTGGATGTGGCCGTGGCCGGCGACGTGGCCGCCACGGCAGCGGCCCTCTTGGCGGAGATCGACTCCCGCGGCCTGGAGCCCGCTCCCCAGCGGACGCCCGATCTGCAGGAACTCATCCACAACGGCCGCTGGCAGCGGGCGGCCTATGAAGCCGCCGACACCGATAGCCATATTGATCCCCGCACTTTGTCCATTGCCCTAAACGAGATGCTTCCTCCCGACCGGGCGGTGGCCATCGATTCCGGACATTTCATGGGCTACCCGGCCATGTATTTGGATGTGCCCGATGCCCAGGGCTTCGTTTTCACCCAAGGCTTTCAGTCCGTTGGCCTGGGATTGGCCAGCGCCATCGGCGCCGCCGTGGCCATGCCCGACCGCCTGACGGTGGCCGCCTTGGGAGACGGTGGCGCCTTCATGGGCGCTGCCGACCTGGAAACCGTCGTGCGCCTGGGGTTGCGCATGCTCATCGTCATTTACAACGACGCTGCCTATGGCGCCGAAGTGCACCACTTCGGCCCCCATGGGGCCCCCTTGGACTTGGTGCGCTTTCCCGATTTCGACTTCGCCGCCCTGGGGCGGGCCGTAGGCATGGCGGCCGCCACCGTCCGCCGCCGCGAGGACTTGGCCGCCGTGCAGGACTGGGTTGAGCAGGGCGCCCAAGGGGCCATGCTGGTGGACGCCAAGGTCAACCCCACGGTGGCGGCCGGCTGGCTGACGGAGGCTTTCAAGGGCCACTGATGGGCGGCGGGTCCGCCGGGCGCCCGGGGCTATCACCGTCTGCCCGATGGCCTGCTGGGCGACTAGTCGCGCGGGGCTCATGGGCGACTAGGTCCCATGGGGCCACCTAATGGGCGGCAGGCCCGCCGCCGGCCAGCCCTTGGCCAGCCCCCCCAGCCCCTAGCCAGCCCGCCCAATCGCTGGCCCGCCTGCCCAGCCGGTTAAGCCCAGATTTTCAGCTTATTTCGCCGCTGCGGCGCATTTTTGCCGGACTAAGCCAAGAAAATGGGCTTATTTAACCCCTCCACACCCTAATTAGGGGAAAATGCCGAGAAATAAGCCAATTATGTGGGCTTAACCTGGTCCAAATCGCCACCCGGGGCTGGAATAAGCCCAGTAATGCAGCTTAACCGCCCCGAGAATGCCACCGCACCAGGAACGCCAGCGCCCCGGCAACGATACCGCCCCAGGGAACGCCACCGCCCCGGAAAGGCCACAACCCAGGCAACCCCACCGCCCCGGCAACGCCACCGCCCCGGGCAAGACACGGCCCCGCCAACGACCCGCCCCCGCCAGCCAATCTTCCCCCTGGGCCCGTCCTTTCCCGCTGGCCCGATGCTCACACGAAGAAACGCTGCGGGGCCAGCCGGTAGGATCGAATACGCTGCTGACCGGCGGCAGGGACCAACCACCCCTGCCTCACCAAGCTGTGGAGCAGCTTATACGCCACGTTGCGGCTGACTCCCATGTAACCGCAAATGTCGGCAGGAGTGATGGGCCGGCGGGAGCCCAAGGCCAACTGCACGATGGCCCGCTCCCGGAAGTTCAACACCGAATCCCCGTCTCCCCAAGACTGCCGCCCCATAAACTGCTGCAGCACCTGCTGGCACCGGCGGGGCTGCTCCTTGACCTCGTCATAGGAAAAACGCAGGACCGACCAGCCATCCAGCACCAAGTGATTTTGCCGCCGGAGGTGGCGAATGAACTGCCGGCGATTCAAGTCTCTGACGTGGGGGCCGAAGCCATCGATTTCGATGGCCAGCTTGGTCCCTTCCTTCAGGTAGGCGAAGTCTAAGTAACGAGGCTGGTCGTCGAAATCCAAAACTTCATATTCCGGATGCAAGTTGCGAAAGGATTGGAACGCCGGCCACCACACCTGCTCCAAGAACAACCGCTCGGCATGGCCGTGGCCCATCTGGAGCCGCCGCAGCCGCTCACCCCGGCGCACCGATTCGTGGAAGGCCAAAAATTCCTGGTGGGCACGGTGGAAGTCCATGGACCAACCCCCCCGCTCTAAAGTTCTTCCATATTATACCATCAGATAAGGATCAGCCGGCTTCGTATTCCCCTAAGGTGACGGCGTTGATGAGCCAGCCGGTCTCGTATTTGCCGATGGTCAGGGTGATGGTCCGGGCGGCCGCCGCTTCCCCGGTTTCGGCTTCGGTGCTGGTTACTTCGATGATGTGGCCTTCCACTTGGTACGTCTCATCGTCCACAGGTTCAACGGAAACAATTTCGATGCGATCCGGCCACGGGCTGGAAGCGGTCCGCCCCGGAGCAGTCAACGGGTCGGCCTGCCAAGCGGCCAGCAGATCAGCAGTCACGTACTGGCCGTAGTGTTCAGCCATGCTGGCGGCCACCTCATGGGCGTCGGCCAGCAAGTTTACATGTTGCAACTGCCGGCCGAAACCGTCCACCAAAGCCAGCACCCGCAGGCCGCTGACGGGAATGGGCCCCCGTACCCGTAAGTGCCGGCCCACCACTTCCGTCACCAGAACGGCCTCCATCGGGTCACCGGAAGCCGATGCTTCGCCTCGATTTTGGCCACCGGCCGGCCGGCCGCCGTCTGCGGGCCCGCCACAGCCCACCAGCAACAGGGTAAAAACAAATAAAAATACGGGAATCGCCCATGGCCTGGCCATGAATCTGCACCCCCCCAAACAATTTCAACTATCTTCCACTAGAAAAGACAGCGAGGTAGATATGAAGGTTCCCGGGGAACTGGCTCCATGAGGGCTAGGGGCTCGTTACGGGCGCGAGCGGCTGCGCCTGCGGGCTGGGAATTTGTCGGGCTTGGCCGGCTTGAGATTTTTGGAGAGCCTTGAACCCTTGGCCGTCCCGGATCCTTTGGGCGCGGGCAGCCGTGCCGGCTTGGCCGGCTGACCGATCGGGGCCCTTGGCCCTTGTTGTGGTTTACTGCTTTCGTCGCCGTCCTCCTGGGGCTGCCGGCCGGCGGGTGATACGGCCAACCGGGCCCACCCGCTCCCCCACCGGGCAGGGGCCGTCTTCTGCGCTGGGACGACCCGCCTCGCGGCCTGGCCATACATCCAGGGATGGGGTGGCGGCACATTTGCTCCCTGGGGGCGTGGGAAAGTCTGGATCCGATGCCGGCCGGCATTAGGCGCCGGTGGCTGCAGGATGGTCGGGAGGGTAAAGGTGGGGGCAGGCCTGGACCGTCCTCTTGTCCCGGGTGCGTTCATGGTAGGGCGAGCCGCCCCACCCCTTACCGCAGTACCGGCGGTGACTTGGGTTCGGACCCGGCGTTGCCCCGGCCCTTGCCTAACGCCTGCCCGGGTCGTGGGCTGGGAATGGGGGCCAGAACCCGGGCCCGGGCCGGTTTGCGACTGCAAACCTGATTGCGGCTGCATTCCCGGCCGCTCTCCCTGCTGAGGCCCGGGCCGAACTTCCGACTGCACTTCCGGCCCCAATCCAGACCGCGGCTCCAAGCCCGGCTCCGGCCGCAACTTTTCCCCCGGCCGTAGGGTTCCTGGCGGCAGGCCGGGCTGCTCTTGGTGCTCCGGTTGTTCCTGTACCCTTTCGCCTTGCTTGCCGTTGAGCAAAAAGCGCCAGATGGCGGCAATCACACTGATGATGTCATCCTCCCGTTCCCCAGGGAGCCGACGGCCCGCCAAGACTACAGGGCGCCGTCGTTATAGGCTCTATCCTGAAAGTATGAAATAGAAGCCCCGGCCGTGCCCGGTGGAGGCCCACTCGATGCCCCAACCGCTGTCCCCCCGGCCCTCACCATGGCCTGCCGTTACGGGTTCACCGGCGCGAGGACAACGGAACTACAGGCGCCGGCGCCAGAACACTGCACCGTAGTTCCCGGCGGCACGCAAAGCAGTAAAGAAGTGACGAAGCCTTCGGTAACCGACTGGGAAAAATCCATGCCGCCTCGATGCACCGTGACGTTCACCCGGTAGCTGACGCGGATGGCCGCCTGGCTCTTGTCGTCAGCCCCCGGCGGCGAAACCGAGATCACTTGGCACGTTACCTCGGTCACTTGACTGGACACCTGGTAGAGCAGGCTGAAATCCACGTTGGCGAATACCAGCCGGGCCTGCAGGGAACGGGCCAGCGTCCTCAGGCAACTGTCGTAAACCCGCCTCGTAGCGATGGCGGCAATATGGTCCATGTGCTGGGTTAAACGTGCCCCCGCATCCGTTTGCAGGGAACCCGGCAAGGAAAATCGGGCCGGCACCAGCAAATCCACATCGGCCACTGAGTGGACCAGCAGGTGCAACGTTACTTCAGCCAGCAAATCTGCTGCACCGGGGGCAGGGGGCTCCGTCAGCCACGGTACAAAATCGACGAAGTTGCTGACCAGGTTGCCTTGGCCGCCGGGATTTTCCTCGGGATGAAAGGGGCCGCTGGCCGCCCCCCACCAATTGTTGCGGGCATCGACGACCACAGGCGGGAAGAACTGCCCGCCGATGGTCATGCCCTCCCACGTATTTACCAGGCCTGCTCCGTTATCGGCGATGCTGTTCCAGGACAATGGCCCCGGGATCGCCCAGCTCAGATATGCCGTCCTTATCCGGTCCCAAGATGAAAATCGCCTCCATATAAACTCCACCTGCAACATGAACTGTACCGCCAGGGGCCACCGCATCTATACCGGCCTGGACGGTGGCGAAGGCATTGGTCCCGATGAAGAAGCTGGGGGCGACTTCGGTACCGATGGGCAGGCCCGTCCAGCTTGCGTTGACCAAAACCACGTCGGGCATCCCTTCACCTCCTGTCAGTTGATGCCGGGCGCCCACCATCGGGTCGCCCGGCACCAACCCGGTCGTGTTCAACCGTTGTTGTTGTTGTTGGCGCTGCCGCAGGCAGCGGGGAAGAGGTTCGGCGGACAGGCGACGCTGGCGGGGACTTCGTTGCACTCGGACGGTACGCAGAAACCGTAAGCCGGCACCAACAGTTGGACCGTGGCGAAGCTCTGGGTAATCAAGCAGACCGACACGTTCACTTGGACAGTCGCCTCGGCAGGATCCTCTGAGAAGCCGATGACGAAAGCCTGCCCCTGAACGGTGGAGAAGCGGGAGCCGTCTATAGTGGTTCCGGCAGGGGCGCACAGTCGGACGGTCCGGAAGAAGGTATCACTAAGCTCCCCTTGGTAGTAGGTCGTTCCGTTTTGGATGATACTGACCTGAGCGGCGTACGTGAGCCGCAGCGTGACGTTGTAATAGTTGGTGTCAGGGCCGTTGGCAGGCGTGCGGGCCACTTCTTCGGCCGTTAGGGCCTGGATCATCAATTCCACCGCGTAGTCCGCCTCGGGATCCAAACCGGCGGTTACTTCGGGAATCGCGCCCACCAGTTCCCGAGGCACCGACATGAAACACGAGTCGTAAATGTAGTTGGTTTCAATGCAAGCGATCTCCGTCGGCGGTGGGCACCCTTCGGGCGGGCAAAGACCCGGGGAAACCTGTTGCTGCTGCAGTATCCCACCCTGCCAATTTTGCGGAGATAGGTTCATCTTGGCATCTTCCTCCTCTCGAATACCGGTAGGATTGGGCTCGATGTCTCCACCGGCTGCTGCGCTGACGGCTTCACTGATGGCTTCGCCGGTGGTTGCACCGGTGGCTTCGCTGGTGATTGCGCCGGTGTCTTCGCTGGTGGATTCACCGGTGACTTCACCTAGGGATCCGCCGGTGGCTTCAGTGGCGGGCACCTCCACGCTCTTGCACCTCCCCTCGCTGTGGAGCGTTGTGTCAACCACTGGTGACAGGCTATGCAGCTTGGCCAATAAGGTGATTGGCGCGCGGGTGACCGGTGAAGATGATTTCAGGCAGGGGCAGGAAACCGGCTCTGGCAAAAGAAGGCTGACTTACCGCTTCCTTGCCGGAGGGCAGTTTACGAAGGAGGAGTGGCCATGATGCGAAGGGCTTCGCTCCAGCTCTCGGCCGCTGCACCTAAATGGTTGCTGCCGGCCTTGTTGGTACTGGCTTTACTGTTGCTGGCTGCCTGTGGTGGCCCGTCGGGTGACGACGGGCAGTCCGCCGGTCCTGCTGGCCAAAATGGCGCGGGAACCGACCCCGCCCATGAAACGGGCAGCGACCCGACGGCCAGTGATGGCGACTGGCCCGACTATGGCTGGCTCATGGGTGACCCCGTGCACCCGTGGAACACCGATGTCCAGATCGGTCGCGCCCGGGTAGCTGTGCTCGACGTCACCGCCGATGCCTGGCCCGAATTGGCCGGTACAGACGTGGTTCCGCCCAAAGACGACCACCAGTACGTCTTGATCCGGCTGCGAATCAACAATGCTTCCGACGAAACCATCAACACTCCCATGAATTTTTCCATCGGCTACTCCGACAAGAACGGCAACTTCTTCCAACGGGGCGAAATGCTCCTGGACGATCCCTGCTGGAATGTGCCCGGCGGCTTGTGGGATGAAGGCAACACCGAGTTGGACCCCGGCGCAACAAGGGAAATCAACGTTTGCGTTGAGGTGCCTGACGAATCGGTCAGCGGTGGCGTAGTAGACGTGTCTTGGATGGTCCTGGGTGAAATGGCGGGAGCCTTTTTCCGGGGGGTCCGTTGAACCTGGGCAGGTAAGATATGGGCTGTGGGGCTTCTGTCAACCTTCCAGCATGCCCCACAGCCGGCACCGCTCGGCCAGCTCCCGGGTGGAGCGCTGCCAGCCGAAGCGCTTGCGCAACCGGCTCACCCGCTTCTTCACCGCATCTTCCGACAGGTGCGCCATGGCCGCAATTTCCTGTTGGGAGTGACCGGCCGCCAGCAGCGCCAGCAAGTCCCGGTCCGCGTCCTGGAGCAGTTCCCGCTTGCGCTCCAACATCAGGGCCCGCAGCCGCTCCCCGTACTTGGAGCGCCGATTCTGAGCCGCTGCCTTGATCACCGCAGGCAATTGTTCCAATTCGTATTTGTAAATGTAGTCGTAGGCGCCGTTGAGGAAGGCTTCGTTGAAAGTAGCGTCGTCGCTGTCCAGGGAACTGAACATGATGATCCGCATGTGGGGAAAAGCCAGGTGAATGTCGGCGGCGGCCTCCACCCCGGACGGGCTGTGGTCACCCAGCATCACGTCCAGCAGGACCACATCTATAGGGATGCTTGCCAAGATGGCCCGTGCCTTCGCCACCGCTGCCGTGCAAGCCACCAGTTCCACCTCTGGATTGTGGCGGAAAAACTCCTGGAGCCCGACATGCCAGTCGGGGTCGTCGTCCACGAACAGCACCCGGGTAGGATCTGCCGGTGTCACCGGAACGCCCCTCATGACATTGCCGCCCATGCCCCTACCTCCATCCCCCACGGTCTATCCCCTTCTCTCCCATGCCATTCCCCTTTGGGAACAGCAGCCGCACCTCGGTCCCTTCCCCCGGCTCGCTCATCAACTCGGCCCGGCCCCGGTGGGCTTGCATGACCGCCTGGACGAAGGCCATACCCAGCCCGTAATTGCCGCCGCTATCCGGGTCGCCGGCGGTGTTTTTGGTGGAGTAAAAGGGCTGGAACGCATGGGCAACGGCCCAGGCAGGCATCCCCGGGCCGTCGTCCCGTATGGTAAGGACGGCATAGCGCCGCGTCTCCGCCAAGGAGACGGTAACGGTACCCTTGCCCGCCAGCGCCTCCAGGCTGTTGTTGAAAATGTTGCTCAGGCACTCGGTCACCAGCCGGGGATCCAAGTAAAGCCGGTAGGGCCGGTCTTCGCGCACCACCCGCATCTCCAGCAGGGCGGTCAAGGGCTCGATGGCCTGATCCACCAGGGCTTGCAGATCATACCAGTCACCCTTAACCACCAGGCTGGAACGGCCGGCGCGGCTTATGCTCCTGGTGGCATTGAGCATCTGGTCCGTAGTAACCAGGAGGCGGTCCACATACTCTTCTACCCGCTGGTACTCCCCCGCCGTCAAGCCCTGTCGGATGTTCAAGGCATGCAGCCGGATTTTGGCCAGGGAGTTTTTCACGGCATGTTCCATGAAGGCCGCTTCCAGCCGGGCCGCCCGGCCCAGCAGTTCCCGGCGGCGGCCAGCCAGTACAGAGCGCCCCAAGCGGCGATCAAATGGTAATTGAGTTCGTTCACCCACACATCAATGCCGAACAAATAGGTGACGGCGATGGGTGCCGCTAGGAGCGCCACCAGCCACCGCTGGCCGTAGCCGTTGAAGAGCAGCGCCACCACTAGGATGGCGTAGTGGAAAAGCTGTTGATGAGAACGTTGAGGAGGCTCACCCCCACCCCCCCCACGCAGGGGTCAGCCACCAAGGCACAGTGCCCGGCGCCGGCGGGGGCAGCGTCAGTTCCAGGAAAATCTGCAGGCCGTTCAAGCCCAGCATGATGACGATGAGGGCCAGCCAACGGGTCAGCCGCGAACCTTTGTGGCGGAACCAAAAATAAATTCCGAAAGGGATGCAGACGAGGAATTCCAAAGCACTGGCGATTAAATGGACGTACATGGTTGAGGAGTTCTTTTCCAAGTCGACATAACCTGCCGCAGGAAAGGCTGGGCGGCTGAAAATCCGCCGCTGGTCCTAGGCGAAGCCGGGCCGGTGCGCCGCAACGTTGGCGGTATTGGTGCAACTCCGCAATTTTTGCACCCGGTAGCCCGTCGTCACGGAGTACGGATTGAGGAGTTGGGCGGTGGAATTGCTGCATAATGACGATTATGTAAACCCATAAGGTGGTTTTGCCGGCCGACCGGCCATTAAACCGGCGAAGTACGCAAAAAGTTACTTCCAGAGCCGGTGGTGGGCTGCAAAAATTTGCGTAGTTGGCTAGCGTCACCGAATAGTACCGCAGCAATGCCGTTGATAAGCAACCTCCATTGTCGCCGCACCATACAACGAATTAAGATGGGCCTAACTTGGCACAGCTCACCAAATTGAGGGAGATGGAGAGATGAAGGTACTGCTGGCCACCGACGGCTCCCAGCACAGCATCAAGGCTGCGGCCGCCGTTACGCGCCTCCTGCGCCTTTCCGGCGACAGCCACGTGCTGGTGGTGCACGCCCTGCCGCTGGTCCGCTTCGCCGGCCAGGATGACGTTCTGATGGAACGGGCCCAGCGGGCCCTGGACGAAACCGCAGCCGCCCTGGACCTGCCGGCCGAACAGGTGACCACCCGCCTGGAACTGGGCGAACCGGGGGAAGCCCTGCTGCGGGTAGCCGCCGCCGAAAACGTGGATGTGATCGTCATGGGTGCCCGGGGCCTCAGCGCCGGCGCCGCCCTCGTCCTGGGCAGCACCAGCTACAAGGTGCTGCGGTCGGCCCCATGCCCGGTGCTCGTTACCCAGTGACCGGCCGGCCAGGATAACCGCCGGCGACAGGAGGACAGGCTACTGCCATGAGTGCCGGCTGGAATTTCGACAACAGCTACACCACCCTGCCGGAAACATTTTTCGCCCGGCTCAACCCGACCCCGGTGGCGGCACCCCGGTTGGTGGTGCTCAATGATACCCTAGCCGGGGAACTGGGCCTGGACCCCGACGCCTTACGCAGCGACGAGGGCGTGGCCATCCTGGCAGGCAACCGGTTGCCCTACGGTGCCGCGCCCCTGGCCCAAGCCTATGCGGGCCATCAGTTCGGCCATTTCACCATGCTGGGGGATGGCCGTGCCATCCTCCTGGGCGAGCAAATAACCCCGGACGGCCGGCGGTTCGACATCCAGCTCAAAGGTTCGGGGCCCACCCCCTTCTCCCGGGGCGGCGACGGCCGGGCGGCCTTGGGCCCCATGCTGCGGGAATACATCATCAGCGAGGCCATGCACGCCCTGGGCATCCCCACCACCCGCAGCCTGGCGGTGGTGACCACCGGCGAGACCATCTCCCGGGAAAGGCTGCTGCCGGGTGCCGTCCTGACCCGGGTGGCCGCCAGCCACCTGCGGGTGGGCACCTTTCAGTATGCGGCAGCTTGGGGCGAACCCGACCAGCTCCGGGCCTTGGCGGACTACGCCTTGCAGCGCCATGATCCCCAAATCGACCGCAACGATCCTAGCCGGTACTTGCAGTTGCTGCGGGCGGTGACGGCCCGCCAAGCGGCTCTGGTGGCCAAGTGGCAGTTGGTGGGCTTCATCCACGGCGTGATGAACACCGACAACATGACCATCAGCGGGGAAACCATCGACTACGGCCCCTGCGCCTTCATGGACGTGTACAACCGGGCCACGGTGTTCAGTTCCATCGATCACCACGGCCGCTATGCCTACGGCAACCAGCCCCGCATCGCCGTGTGGAACCTGGCCCGTTTCGCCGAAGCCCTGCTGCCCTTGCTCCACAACGATGAGGAGAAGGCGGTGGAACTGGCCCAGGAAGCGGTAGGCGAATTTTTCCCGCTGTACCGTAACCACTGGCTGGCGGGCATGCGGGCCAAATTGGGCTTGTTCAACGAGGAAGAGGACGACGTTGCCCTAATGGCAGATCTGCTCCGCATCATGGAAGAGGAGAGCGCCGACTACACCAACACTTTCCGCGCCCTAACCTTGGGCCGGCCCCAACCGGCGCCCCTCTATGGATCCGACCGGTGGAAACAGTGGCATGACCGCTGGCAGGCCCGGCTGGGCCGCCAACCCCAACAACAAGACCATGTGCAGCAGTTGATGCGGCAGGCCAACCCCGCCGTCATCCCCCGCAACCACCGGGTGGAAGAGGCCTTGAGCGCCGCCGTGGACGGCGGTGATCTGTCGGTCATGGAGCGGCTTTTGGCCGTCTTGGCCGACCCCTTCGCCTACTCGCCCCAGCAGGAGGAATACGCGGTCCCGCCCCAGCCATCCAGCCAGCCGTATGTGACCTACTGCGGCACGTGAAGGCGGACACGGGCAGAACTCCTCGGCGCCGGGCAATCACCAGCCGTGCAAAAGGGCAGTAAGGCCGAAACCGGCTTTAATTTTCCCCACCTCCTGCACAGGAACAACCCGGGCGAAGGGTTTAAGCTTCGTTTGAAAGGGTATTCCGCTGGCCGGTAGGCCCCTGGAGGGATTATGTAAAGCGCGCACGAGTTGTTTCGGAGAAGAGACTGGAGGTTAGGACTGGCGTGTCCTTATGAACGAGAACGGTGTCCGGGTTTCCCGGCAGGCACCGGAACCGGCTGTGCAACGCATAACCGCCGGCAGGCTGGTGGAGATCCTGCTGGTCAACTTACGCCTTGGGTTCACATCCTTCGGCGGTCCCATCGCGCACCTGGGCTACTTTCAAGAGGAGTACATCCAACGGCGCCAATGGCTTGATGACAAGGCCTATGCCGATATCGTCGCCCTTTGCCAGTTCCTGCCCGGACCCGCCAGCAGCCAGGTGGGCATCGCCATCGGGATGTTGCGCGGGGGCTACCTGGGCGGCCTCCTGGCTTGGATCAGCTTTACGCTCCCTTCAGCGCTGGCCTTGGCCTGGTTTGCTCTATTCCTGCGGGACTACGACGTCACCGAAGCGGGCTGGCTACGGGGTCTCCTAATCGTGGCGGTGGCTGTGGTTGCTCATGCGGTGTGGAATATGGCAACCAAACTGACGCCGGACCGAGAGCGCATAAGCATCGCGTTGCTAGCGGCCACTATCATGCTGCTGGTACCGGTACCGTTCATTCAAATTTTGCTGATTGTGGCCGGCGGCTTGCTGGGTTGGGCGTTCTTGCGCAACGTGGCCCCGCCCGGTGAAGAGCCCGCCAGGTCGTTTCCCCTCGGGCGCAAGACCGCTGTTGCCGCGTGGATACTCTTCTTTGGGTTGCTCCTAGGACTACCGCTGCTGCGGCAAACCTATCCGGCCCAATGGGTCGCTGTAGCCGACAGCTTTTATCGGGTCGGCAGCCTCGTTTTCGGCGGCGGCCATGTGGTCCTGCCCCTCTTGGCAAGGGAAGTCATCGGACCCGGGTGGATTACCGAAGAACAATTTCTCGCGGGCTACGGTGCGGCCCAGGCGGTACCGGGACCGCTGTTCACCTTTGCCGCCTATCTGGGAGCGGCGATGCAGGGCTGGTTTCTCAGCGTTGTGGCGCTCGTAAGCGTCTTTGCCCCCTCCTTTTTGCTGGTGACCGGCCTGCTGCCCTTTTGGGATACCATACGGCAGCGCGAATCCTTCCGGGCTGCCTTGACCGGGATCAACGCCGTGGTGGTCGGCATCTTGCTCGCCGCCCTCTACGACCCGATCTGGACGAAGGCAATTCATACGCCCGCCGATTTCAGCCTGGCGTTGATCGGTTTCGGCTTGCTCAAGTACTGGAAGGTACCGTCATGGATTGTGGTACTGGTCCTGGCCGCCGGCGGCATGGTGATTGGGGCCTTCTCCTAAGGCGCACCCCAGGGTCGTTTCCGCCAACACTCCTACGCTGGGCTCTGCCCGGCAAGAGGAAGCAGTGGCGCATATTCGCAGGTTGACTACTACGGGGTGACGGTGTGCGGCCGCTAG
>DATGRI010000009.1 GCA_035303785.1 Sphingobacteriaceae bacterium | reverse complement strand
ACGGGGACTTTGAACCGGCAGGCGGTGACCCGGCTGATCTTGTGCGGTGCTTTCGATTCTCTGGCTCCCCACCGCCGGCGCCTTTTGTGGGAATTGGACCACTGGTGGCGGGAGCCCGGGCGGCCCGTGCCCCGCTCATCGGCCTGGGCCCGGCTGCCCGACTTCAGCCCGGCGGAAAAAGCGGCCCACGAGTACCGGCTGCTGGGGCTGGACATGCACCGCAGCCATTATATGGCCCGGTTCCGGCAGGCCCTGGCCCGCCGGGGCGTCCTGTCCAGCCGCTGCCTGTCCCGGTTGCCCGACGGCGCCCACGTCAAGGTGGCGGGCATACCCATCCGCCCCCACCGGCCGCCCACCCGCAGTGGGCGCGTGGTCGTCTTTCTGTCTTTGGAAGACGAGCACGGCCTCACCGAGGTGACGGTGTTCGAGCCCGTCTACCAGCGGTACGGGTCGCTGCTGTTCGGCGGCGTCAAGATGCCCCTTCTGGTGGAGGGGCGTCTCCAGCGGCGGGAGGGCCAAAAGGCGGTGGTTGCCCGCCGCCTGGCGCCCCTGGGCAAGTTGGTGGGGTCCGGGGCCCGGCATGAAGGCCGGATGAACGGGGGGTGAACATAAGAGCCGGGTGAAGGGCCAATGTTCTGCTACAATTGGAGAAATACGAATTGCCATAAAGTAACTGCTCCATGGACATGGCGGTCCGGCCATCGAAACGCCCGGCTGCTGTTGACACAGGTGGAGTCCGGGAGGTGTCGCCCCAGTGGCTTCCGGCGGACCGCGGGGCAGGTCGGCGGCCACCGGCGCAACCAAAGGTGTAGTGGCCGTAAAACTGCAATTCCTCCAATTGCCCACCCTGGAACACATACGGGAACACCTGCTGGCGGCGGTTCTGGCCGCCATGGACCACGACCCGTGGCTGGTGGTGCTCCCGGCGTGGACAGGCCTTCTTCCCCTGCACTTGTATGACGGCGTCCTGCACCACGGCCGCCTGGAGCCGGCCATCCGCAAGTACGGCCTGGCCATGGCCGAGCTGTGGACCCATTGGGCCCGGGAGCTGGCCAGGCAGTTCGGCATCTACCTGGTGCCGGGCAGCACCTTGGTTCCCAGCGAGCACCAGCGGGGCTTCATTCACATCAGCATGCTGGTGGATCCCGAAGGCACCGTGGTGGGCCAGGCGGCCCAAACCCATGTCCCCGGCCGGGAAGCGGCTTGGGGGATGATGGCCGGGGTGGACCTGGCCGTCTGGAATGCCGGCAATGTGCGCCTGGGGCTTATGGTGGGCAGCGACGCCTGGTACCCCGAGGTGGGCCGCATCCTGGCCCTCCAGGGGGCCCTGCTGCTGGTGGCGCCCACCGCCGTGCCGGCCCCTTATTCCCGGTGGCAGCAGCTGGCCGGCCCGTGGCAGCAGGCCCAGGCCGGCCAGGTGTATGTGGCCGAGTCTTCCCTGGCCGGCACCGTCTCCGGCACCCGTTACGCGGGCCGCGCCGCCCTTTACGCGCCCCGGGCCCTGACCCCCGGCGGCAGCGGCTTTCTGGCCGGCGACGCCGAGGTCGACCGGGACCGCTTCCCTTTGGGGATAAAAGCCGATTTGAATTTCCCCGCCCTCCTGCGCCGGCGGCGGCGTCAACCGGCGGTGGATGCCGGGCGGGCATCCTTCTACCATGAGCATTTGTCCCGGCTGTTCCGGGAGCGGGACGCCGGGGACGGGGACCGCCGGGTGCCCCCGGGCTTCGTCCTGGACGAGCGGTTCTCTCCCTTGGCCGCCAGGCAGCAGCAACCTACGGGAGAGGGAGGCTGACAGGTGGAAGGCGCCGGTTGGCCGACAGGCTGGCAAAAGAAGACCATGCAGGCCCTGCTGTACTGGGAGTCCCGGCCTGCCCGGCTGCGGCGGCTGGTGCGCCGGGCGGCGGGGCCGGCGGCCTCTGCCAACGTCAGGCACATCGACCCCACCCAAATTACCCTGGCGGCGGTGCAGATGCGCCTGGAAGCCGTGGCCGACCTGGAAGGATACATCCTCCGGATCGTGGACCTGGCCCGGCAGGCCGCGGCCAAGGGAGCTCAGATCGTCGTCTTTCCCGAATATGCGGCCGTGCCCTTGCTGGGGACCCTCAGCGGGCTGCAGAACGGGGTCCAGGGGGAGATGCCCGCCGCCTATCCCTTCGCCGGCGACGGTGATGCCCGGGGCCTGCTGCAGGTGGCGGGCAGGGCCGTGCTGCGGGTTTACACCGCCATCTTCTCCGAACTGGCCGCCGCCTTGGGCCTTTACATCCACGCCGGCAGCGCCGTGCTGCCGGGGCCCGGGGGCCAATTCCACAACACCGCCCACATGTTCCACCCGTCGGGACGCCTGCTGGCCACACAGGCCAAGGTCCGGCTGCTGCCCCAGGAGGCGGCCTGGGGCATCGTGCCCGGGCGGGAGATCACCGTGGCCGAAACGGTTCTGGGCCGGGTGGGCCTGCCCCTGGGGGCCGATGCCCTGGACTGGGAGTATTTCCGCAGCCTGTACCTCCAGGGGGCCGACTTGGCCCTCCTGCCGGCCGCCTGGCCTCGGGGGGATCAAGGGGAAGTGGCCCCCGGCCTGAGCGCCGCCATGGTCCAGGGGCTGTGGGCCCGGGTCCAGGAAAGCCCCATGTTCGCCCTGCAGGCCTCCCTGGTGGGAGAGATGGACGGCGCCCGCCTGGCGGGCCCCACGGGCATCTACGGCCCCTGCTCCTTGTCGCCCGGGGGCGACGGCATATTGGCCGCAGCCAGGGATCACCGGTCCGATGCCGTCGTCACCGCCCCGGTTAACATGCAGGCCTTGTACAAGCTGCGGTCCCAGCTGGACCTGGAGGCTTCCTTTAATCCCTTCCTGTACGACCGGTACTTGCCCCAGCTTTTCCACCGGCCGGCGGGACGACGGGCAGACCGCCAGACCGGCCGTCCCCAGCGCCGGGTCCGGCCCCGGAAAGCCGGATCGCCCCGGCGTCCTTCGTGAGCCCTTGGCGGGCCGTCATTCTGCCTAAGCCCAGACCTCCCTTCAGCCGTTCCCTTTCCTGATTTCAGAACTTTTCTGGGTTTTTTTCTGCTTTGCAGGAGATCGACCAAGGGCGACGAATTTCTTTTTTTGCGAACAGCGTTATACATATACGAACAGAGGGGTGGCAAGGTTTTGTCCCGGGGGACCTCGTCGACGGTTGCAAAAGCCCTGCAGGTGCTGGAGGCCCTGGCCAAGGCGCCCGGCACCGATCGAGGCGTCACCGAATTGGCCAAGGAACTGGGTTGGAGCAAGAGCGTGATCCACGTTCTCCTCAACACCTTGGTCCTGCACGGCTTTGCCGAGTACGACGAGGACAGCCGGCGCTATCGCCTGGGGATGAAGATTTTGACCCTGGCCTCCCGCATTGACCTGGACCGGGAACTGCGCCGCCTTGCCACGCCTGTGATGATGGAGCTTACCGACAAGACCGGCGAGGCCAGTTTTCTCATGGTGTCCACCGGCACCCATGCCAGGACGGTGGCCCGGGTGCTCACCGACCAACCCCTGCGGGTGTCCATGGAGGTGGGCACTTTGACATCCCTTACCGCCGGTGCATCGGGCAAGCTGCTCCTGGCCTACATGGATCCGGAAAAAGTCGAGGTCATCGTCCGGCGGGCCTTCCCGGAGCCGGGCACGCCGGCGGAGCAGAAGCTGCTGGACGAATTGGCCCAAATCAAACGCCGAGGCTACGCCTACAGCGAGTCGGAGGCGGTGCAGGGCATGTACGGCCTGGGGGTGCCGGTGTTCGGCCCCGATGACACGGCGGTGGCCAGTCTGAGCATCGCGGGGCCTGTGGGCGACATCCCCGGCCGGGTGCCGGACCTGGTGCCCGTCCTGCTGGAGCATGCCGCCAGGATTTCCCAGCGCTTGGGCTATGCCGGAAGAGCGGAGGAGGCAGAGGGCAATTGAAGCACCGGGCTAGGGTTGAGCGGCTGCAGAAGGCCATGGCAGCCGAAGGACTTGAAGCGCTCATTGTAGCATCCCGTGGGGTCATCGGCCTGTACGGCCCCCTGCAGTACATTTCGGGCTACCACCAGCGGACCCGGCTGGCTTACGCCGTCATCCTGCGGGAGGGGGAGCCCATCCTCATCATGCCCGCCAGGAGCGACGCCTACTGGGCCCAAGTGGCCTCGGGCTACGACGATGTCCGGTACGTGCCCCAGAACACCGGCTTCGAAAACGTGACCTATGAAGAGTGCGCCGGGAGCGAGATGGCGGGCATCCTCCGGGGCGCGGGCATCACCGGCGGCGCCGTGGGCATCGCCGGCATGCACCACGTCATGGCGGTGCAAGACTACTTGACCCTGGTCCGGGAACTGCCCCAGGTGGAGTTCCGGGATGCCACCGACTTGTTCGACGCCGTCAAGCGGGTCAAGGACGTGGAGGAGATCAAGGCCCTGGAGGAAGCGGCCCACCTGGCCGCCCTGGGCTTCCAGACCTTCCTGCGGGAGGCGGCGGTAGGCAAGACGGAATGGGAAGTCACCGCCGCCGTGGAGCAGGCGGTGCGGGCCCGGGGCGCCATCGAAACGCTGATCATCATCACCACGGGTCCCTTGAGCCGCTGGCCGTCCAACCGGAAGTTCGCCCCGGGCGACGTTTATTCGTGCTTCGTGGAAGTCACCGACGCCAACGGCTACTGGGCCGAGTTCGGCAGCATGGTCAGCTTCGGCACGCCCCCGGTGGAGGCGGTGGAGCTCTTCCAGTTCGGCAAGGAGACCTTGGATGAGGTGGGCAGGCTGCTGCGCCCGGGGGCCCGGGCCAGCGACATCGCTGCCTTCATCGAGAACAGGGCCCAGGCCGCCGGGTACCGGATGGGGGTCTGGCACGGCCACGGGGTGGGCATCGACCACGACGGCCCGGCCATCACCCGGGAAGACCCCACCGTCCTGGAGCCGGGCATGACCCTGGCCATGCATCCCAACTTCGTGGCGCCCGACGGCCACCGGGCCCACATGGTGGACATGTTCGTCATCACCGAAGAGGGCAGCAGGCGCCTGTTGAGGATAAAGCCGGAGTTCCACATCCTTTGCCAAGAATGACGCGGCTTGAACTGCAGCATATGGATGGGAGCATTTCGACATGGCCAACTACGTCGTCGGCATCGACTCGGGAGGAACCTTCACCGACTGCGTGCTGGTAGGATCCGGGGTTCCCCTGATCAAGCACAAAGTGCCCAGCACCCCCGACGCCCCGGCTGAAGGCGTGATGCGGGGGCTGGCCGACCTGGCCGGCCTGGTGGGGGAGGACCTGCCGGAGTTTCTGGGCAACATCGCCCTCATCGTCCACGGCACCACCGTCACCACCAACGCGGTGCTGACCCACAACGGGGCCGACACGTGGCTCCTCACCACCGAAGGCTTCAAGGACATCTTGGAGATGCGCCGGGGCATCCGGGGCGTCTTCTACGACAACAAGTACGTGGCGCCACCGGTGCCCATCCCGCGGGACAAGCGCCTGACGGTGGCCGAGCGCATCGGCGCCGACGGCTCGGTGGTCAAGCCCCTGGACCGGGAGAGCCTCCAATCGATCGTGGCCGAAATGCGGGAAGGAGGCGCCCAGGCGGTGGCCGTCTGCTTCATGCACTCCTACGCCAACCCGGCCCACGAGCACGAGGCGGCGGAATTCATCCGCCGGGAGCTGCCCGGCGTTTACTTGTCGGTCTCGGCGGACCTGCTGGCCCAGCCCCGGTTGTATCACCGGGTGAGCACCACCGCCTTGAACGCCTATGTGGGACCCATTTTGAGCAACTACCTGGGTGACCTGGTGGACCGTCTCCGGGACGGCGGCTTCCAAGGGGCCCTGCTCATCATGCAGTCCAACGGCGGCGTGGCCACGCCGGCGGAGATGCAGCGGTCGGCGGTGACCAGCCTGCTGTCGGGGCCAGCGGCGGCGCCGGCGGCGGCCCTGGCCTACGCCGAGCCGGAAGGCTTCGACAACTTGATCGTCATCGACATGGGCGGCACCAGCTTCGACTGCAGCCTCATCCGGGACGGCAAGCCCTTCATCACCCGGGAGCGGGAACTGGAGCGCAACATGGTGTCGGTGCCCATGCTGGAGATTCACACCGTGGGCGCCGGCGGCGGCAGCATCGCCTGGCTGGACGACGGCGGGCTGCTGCGGGTGGGGCCCCAGAGCGCCGGGGCGGTGCCAGGCCCCGCCTGCTACCCCAACGGGGGGGACGCCCCCACCGTCACCGATGCCAGCGTGGTGCTGGGCTACTTGAATCCCGACAACTTCTTGGGCGGCCGCATCCGGCTCAACGCCGGCCGGGCCCGGCAGGTCATCCAGGAGCAGATCGGCGAACCCTTGGGCCTGTCGTCCCAGGAGGCGGCCTGGGGCATCTACCGGGTGGCCATTGCCCAGATGGCCGACGCCATCCGGGAAATAACGGTGGAAAAGGGCTACGATCCCCGGGATTTCGTCCTGGTGGCCGGCGGCGGGGCGGGTCCCCAGTTCGCCGCCCTCATCGCCCAGGAATTGGACATAGACCGGGTCCTCATTCCCCGGGAGTCGGCCATCATGTGCGCCGCCGGCATGCTGGCGGCCGACCTGCGCTACGACTACGTCCACACCTACTTCCGGGAGTTCGACCGGGTGGACATGGAGGACCTGCTGGACGTCTTCCGCCGCATGGCGGCCGATGCCACGGCGGACCTGGAGGCCGCCGGCCTGGAGCTGGAGGACATCCGGCTGGCCTACTACGCCGACGTGCGCTACACCGGCCAGCACGATGAGATCACGGTTCCCCTGGACCTGGACCGGCTGCGGGCCGAGGGGATGGCCGCCGCGGCCGGGGTCTTCCACGACACCCACCGGCACCTGTACGGGTATGCCCTGGAAGATGCGGGCACGTCCATGGAACTGGTCTGCCTGCGGGTTTCGGCCCACGGCATCCGGTCCAAGATCCGGGCCGGGGCCGGAGAGGCCTTCCCCGAGGCTTCGGCCCCGTCCACGGAGCGGGAAATGTACCTGCCCGAGCAGGAAGGGACGGCGCCGGTGAAGGTGTTCGATGCCGAAGTCATGGGGGCCGGCGAGATCCAAGGCCCCGCCGTCATCGAGCGGGTGGACACCACCATCATCGTGCCGGCTGCTTTCACGGCCCGCAGGCGGGCCAACGGCAACATCCTGCTGGAACGCAAGGCGACCCGGAAAGGGAGGGGGAGCGGTGAGTAGCAAAGTGGATCCCGTCTTGGCGGCGGTCATCGGCAACCGCCTGAAATCCATCACCCAGCAGATGGCCCTGGCCTTGCTGCGGACGGCCCGTTCCCTGAACTTGAGCGAGGCCCGGGACTTCTGCACCGGCCTGTACGACCTGGACGGCGGCATGATCGAGCAGACGGAGTACGTGCCGGGCCTGGCCTACACCGTGCCGCCGGCCTTGAAGTACATCTACGATTACTTCCAGGGGGACTTCCGGCCCGGCGACATCATCATCCACAACGATCCCTTCACCGGCGGCAACCAGCTGTCGGACGTGAAGATCGCCAAGCCCATCTTTTATCAGGGCCAGCATGTGGCCTGGGCGGCCATCAACGCCCACCAGGCCGACATCGGCGGCGCCGTGGCCGGCGGCTACAATCCTGAGGCCCGGGAGATCTGGCAGGAAGCCATCCGCATTACGCCGGTCAAGTTGTACGAGGCCGGGCAATTGCGGCAGGACGTGTGGGATCTCATCTTTGCCAACGTGCGGCTGGACATCGTCAGCGAGGACGTCCGGGCCGTCATCGGCGGCTGCAATGTGGCGGAGCGGGAGCTGATCGCCCTCATCGACCAGTATGGGCTGGACGTGTACCGCCGCCACGTGGAGTACCTGTACGACGCCTCCGAGCGGCTCATGCGCCGGGAAATCGAGGCCATCCCCGACGGGACCTACTACGGCAGCGCCGTGGCCAACTACGACGGCGTCAACAAGGGCACGCAAATGGAAGTCAAGGTGGCCATCACCGTCGAGGGCAGCGACATTTCCTTCGATTTCACCGGCTCCAGCGCCCAGACGCCCGGGTTCGTCAACGCGCCCTTTACGGTGCTGGCTTCTGCCGTGGTCCTTATCATGCTGATGTCGGTGGATCCCAACATTCCCCACAACCGGGGCATGCTGCGGCCCATTAAAATATCAGCGCCGGAAGGCACGTTTTTGAATCCCACCTTCCCGGCGGCCACCGGCTTCGGCAACCACCTGAAGGACCAGATTTTCAACGCCATCATCCTGGCCCTGGAGGACGCCCTGCCCCACCGCCTGACGGCGGGCTGGAACCCCCTCCTGTGCGCCGTGTTCGCCGGGTACGACCCCGACCGGGGCCGTCCCTTCGCCGACTTGCTGATCAACGCCTGCAAGGGGGGTGGAGGTGGGACTTACGGGGCCGATGGCTACGACCACATCGGCATCATGAGCGGCGCCGGCGGCATCGCCGCCCAGGACCCGGAAATGTTCGAACTGGAAGTGCCCGTCCGGTTCCACAAATTCGAGTACCTGCCCGACTCGGCCGGTCCCGGCCGGTGGCGCGGCGGCCTGGGCATCGAGACCGTGGTGGAGACCCTGGTGGACGACCTGCAGATCACCGTCTTCGGCGACGGCACCGAGCCGGGGTCGGAGCCCCCGGGCATCCGGGGCGGGAAGCCCGGCACCTTGAACCGGGCCGAAATCATCATGCCGACGGGTGAGCGCATCGTTCCCATGTGCAAGGACTTGATCCGCGGCGTGCCCAAGGGCAGCCTTTGGCACCAGGTGGCGGGCGGCGGCGGCGGCTACGGCGATCCTTTCCTGCGGCCGCCGGAACGGGTGGCCTGGGATGTGCGTCTCGGTTATGTGACGCCCGAAAGCGCCCGCCGGGATTACGGTGTGGTAATTACCGACGCCCGCAAGGGGGAGTTCGACGCCGAAGCTACCCGCATGCTGCGCCGGCAGTTGAGTTTGACCTAGAGATCCTAATGGAGAGGGGAGCGAGAAAGGTGTTGCAGCGGAGGCAAAGATACAGTTTGCTGGTGGCCGTAATGTTGGTTTTCACCCTGGTGCTTGCGGGCTGCGGTGCCGGCGGCGGCGGGGGCGGTGCTGCCGATGATGAAATCATCCTCGGCATGGTAGTGGCCACCACCGGCGCCTACGCCGGGGGCGAGGCGCCCTTGATCAACGGCGCCCGGCTGGCCGTGGAGCACATCAACGCCGAGGGGGGCATCAACGGGCGCCAGGTCCGGCTGGTCATCGAGGACACCGGCTCTGAGCAGACGGGCGCCGTCAACGCCTACAGCCGGATTGCGTCCCAAAACCCCATTGCTATTCTTTCCAGCACGGTAAGCGCCTTCGTGCTGGCCCAGATGGAGCAGATTCAAAACGCCGGCATCCCCACCTTCACCGGCGGCGGCGCCGTGGCCTTGACGGAGCAGAACAATCCGTGGCTGTTCCGGGTGCGGACCAGCGACGCCTGGGTGCCCGTGGCTGCGGCCACCTTTGCAGTGGAGGAACTGGGAGCCGAGAAGATCGGCGTGCTCCGGGTCAACGACCAGATGGGCGAGGGCTGGGAGCAGAAGATCATCGAGACTTTGGCGGAGCACGGCCTGGAGCCGGTAGGGGTGGAAGTCCACGGGGCCGACGACAAGGACATGATGCCCCAGTTGCTGCGGCTGCAGAACGCCGGGGCCGAAGCGGTCATCGTGGCTAGCCATCCCCCGACCCACGTGGTCATCATGAAGCAGCGGAAGCAGATGGACAATCCGTTTGACCTGATCGTCTCCAACTCCGCCATGCTGCCCACCACCTTGGAGCTGCTGGAGGCCGACGAGTTGGAAGGGGTGTACGGCACGGTGGATGCCGTTCCCGTTTCCGATCCCTTCTCCAGTGACTGGGCTGCGGAGTACGAGGAGCGCTTCGGCATGGCCGCCGACTTCTCGGCCGCCGAGTACTATGACGCCGCCATAATGGTGGCCGAGGCCGCCCGGGAAACCGACGGGTCCCACCAGGCCATCGCCGATTACCTCCACGGCATTGCCGGCCGCAAGGGCATGGGCAACACGTGGACCTTCGGCGACAACGGCGACGGCGGCAGCCAGGTGGTAATCGTCCGTCCGTCTCCGGAAGGCCTGGACGCCTTGAGCACCATCGTCATCGACCGCTAGAGACAGATCATTTGACAGGGTAATGGGGCGGGAGAAGCATTGTTCGCGCAAATCCTGGTAAACGGCATCGCCATGGGCTGCATATACGCGCTGGTGACCCTGGGATTCGTCTTGGTGGTCCGAGCTGCAGGGGTGGTCAACTTCGCCCATGGCGAGATGGTCATGCTGGGGGCCTACCTGGGGGTCAGCACCACGGCTGCCTTGGGCCTGGCCCCGGCGGTGGGCCTCCTGGTGACCATCCTGATCATGGCCGGGGTGGGTGCTCTGTTCCAGCGGATCATCGTCCAGCCCCTGCACGGCAAGCACCTGCTCACCATCGTCATGGCCACGGTGGGGATCAGCATCGCCATGCAGAACGGGGCCACCCTCATCTGGGGACCTTATCCCCTGACCATGGCGCCCTTTTTCGGCAGCCGGCCGGTGAACCTGCTGGGTGCGGTCATCCTGCCCCATACCCTTATCATCATCGCCCTGACGGGCCTGGTGCTGGCGGCCCTGCACCTCGTCCTGACCCGCACGGGCAGCGGGCTGATGATCCAGGCCAGCGCCCAGGACCCGGAGACGGCCCGCCTCATGGGCATCCGGGTGCAGCGGATGAACACCATCGTGTTCGCCACCGCCGCCGCCCTGGCCGGCATGGCCGGCTTTCTCGTGGCGCCCCTGTTCATCGTCACGCCGTCCATCGGCTTCTCCACCATGCTGAAGGGGCTGGCGGTGGCCATTCTGGGGGGCTGGGGCAGCCTCCAGGGGGCCATCTTGGGCGGTCTGCTCTTCGGCATCATCGAGACCCTGGCGGCCGCCTACCTGTCGACGGCGTACAAGGACGTGGTGGCCTTCGCCGTCCTGATCCTGATGCTGCTGGTGCGGCCCCAGGGGCTGTTCCCGGAGAAGATCGGAGAGAAGGTCTAGCATGCTGCATCACATCGCCGGCAAGATGGGATCCAAACTGCCCAGATGGGTCAAAGCCGTCTTGTGGGCCGGGACGGGCCTGGCGGTATTGGTCCTGCCCCTGCTGTTCCCGTCCTTCTACCATCGCCAGCTGCTGGAGCAGGTGCTCATCTTCGCCTTGCTGGCCTTGGGCTATGACCTTCTGCTGGGTCATACCGGGCAGTTTTCCCTAGGCCACATCGCCCTGTTCGCCATCGGCTCCTACACCACGGCCCTCCTGTCCACCAAGGCGGGGGCTCCCTTCCTGGTGGGGCTGCTGGCCGCCGCCGTGGTGACGGGCCTGGTGGGGCTGGCCATCGCCGTGCCGGCCCTGCGCATCAAAGGCCATTACCTGGTGGTGCTCACCCTGGCCTTCAACGAGATCATCCGCCTCCTGCTGACCAACCTGCGGGAATTCACCGGCGGCTCCGGCGGCATCACCAACATACCGTCGCCGGCCATCGCCGGCTTCAGCTTCAACACGCCCCTGAAGCGGTACTACCTGCTGCTGGCCTTCTTGCTCCTGGGGGTGTTGGTCATCGTCCGCCTGGAGCGCTCCCGCTTCGGCCGGGCCTTCAAGGCGGTGCGGGATGCGGAGCTGGCCGCCGATGTGAGCGGGGTCAACATCGCCCGGACGAAAATTCTGTCCTTCGTCATCAGCGCCGTGTTCGCCGGGGTGGCGGGAGCCCTTTACGCCCATACCTTCCACTACATCAGCCCGGAGTTTTTCGGCCTGGGGCGCACCATCATCCTGCTGGCCATGGTCATCGTGGGGGGCAAGGGGTCCGTGGCCGGCGTCATCGCCGGCGTGGCCCTGCTGACGCTGCTGCCCGAGGCGCTGCGCTTCGTCAAGCAATACTACATGGTGGCCTTCGGCTTGGGCGTGTGGCTCACTACCTTGTTCCTGCCCGACGGGCTGGTGGCCATCGCCGCCAAGCTGCGGGACCGCTGGATCATGGCGCCGGGGGCCCGGCAGCAGTCTTAGGTTAGGAAGGGAATGCCATGGAACTCCTCCAGGTGCATGAGGTGGTCAAGCGGTTCGGCGGGCTCACCGCCGTGGACAAGGTGTCCTTGACCGTGGCCCGGGGCGAGATCAGGGCGGTCATCGGCCCCAACGGGTCGGGCAAGTCCACCTTCATCAACGTGTTGTCGGGGGTGTACAAGCCCGACAGCGGCACCATCGTCCTGGACGGCCGCCATCTGGAGAACCTGCCCCCGTCGGAGATCACCAAGGCGGGCATCGCCCGCACCTTCCAGAACATCCAACTGTTTGAAGGCTTGACGGTGCTGGAAAACGTGGCGGTGGGCAAGCACTGCCGCATGACCGACGGTGTTCTGGAAGTGCTGGCGGGCGGCCGCCGCCACCGGGCGATAGAGCAGCACGCCCGGGAAGAAGCCTACCGCCTGCTGGAAACCATGGGCATCCCTGAACTGGCTTCCCACTACCCGGGAGAGCTGCCTTACGGGCAGCGGCGCCTGGTGGAAATCGCCCGGGCCCTGGCCGCCGAGCCCAAGCTGCTCATGGTGGACGAGCCGGCCGCCGGGCTTTCGGCCCAGGAGATGAACCAACTGGGGGACGTCCTGCTGGACCTCAAGGAGAAGGGCATCTCCGTCATCGTCATCGAGCACAACATGAAATTCGTCATGGGGTTGTCGGACCGGGTGACGGTGCTCAATTTCGGCCGGGTCATCGCCGAAGGCACGCCCGACCAGGTGCGGCGGGACCCGGTGGTGGTGGAAGCCTATTTGGGAGGTAGCCATGCCCATGCTGCAGGTTGACGGGATCAACGTGGCCTACGGGCAGGTGCGGGTGCTGCACCAGGTGTCCCTGCACGTCAACGCCGGCGAGGTGGTGTGCCTCCTGGGGGCCAACGGCGCCGGCAAGACCACCTTCCTGCGCACCCTTTCGGGCCTGCTGCGCCCCACCGACGGGTCCATTCATTTTCAGGGTATGCGTATCGACGGCATGGCTCCCGAGGACATCGTGGCCCAGGGGATCATCCATGTGCCCCAGGGCCGGCGCATCTTCCCCGGCCTGACCGTATACGAGAATTTGATCGTGTCCACCCTGGCCCGGAAAGGCCTGAAGACTCCCCGGCCGGAGGCCTTGGAGCGGGTGTACCATCTCTTCCCCCGGCTGGCGGAGCGGAAGCAGCAGATGGGCTGGTCCCTCAGCGGCGGCGAGCAGCAGATGCTGGCCGTGGGCCGGGCCCTCATGGCGGAGCCCAAGCTGCTCCTGCTGGACGAGCCCTCCATGGGCCTGTCGCCGGTGGTGCTGGAAGAGTTGTACGGGGCCATCAGGGAAAGCCTGAAGGATGGCGACCTGACGGTGCTGCTGGTGGAGCAGAACACCCAGGTGGCCTTGGAAGTGGCCCACCGGGGCTATGTCCTGGAGTCGGGCCGCATCGTCCTGGAGGGCACGGCGGCGGAGCTCCTGGACAACCCCAAGGTGCAGGAAGCTTATCTCGGCTGAACTTCTACCTTTACCTTCACCCATACCGGTTGAACCTCCCCTTGAATGGAAACACTGCAGGTGGACTCATCCTGGCGCCCTGGCGGGCGGGGGGAGGTCAACCCATTATGGCGGTCCTGAGGGACCGGCCCTCGCCATTCCGGCGAGGGATCTCCATCTCCTTGTGTCTTTTGGCCGTGCTGGCCGCCGGCTGCGGCATGAGCTCAAGCCAAAGCCAGTCCTTCGACCGGGATCAGGCCCGGGCGGTATTGGTGGAAGCCGTGCGGTCGGAAGAAATCCGGGCCGAACTGCGGGACGTGGTGCGGCAGGAGCAGGAAACGGTGACGGCGGAAACCATTCTGCGGTCGCCCACCGGGGAGCAGATCCTGGCCGAGGAAATGGAGTCCCTGCTGCGCTCACCCGACATGGAGCAGGCCCTCCACGATGAACTGGCCAAGCTGGTCCAGTCGCCCGACATGCGGCAGCAAATCCAGCAGATAGTCGTCCAAACCTTGCAGCAGATGTTGACGGCCGGCGCCCAGAACATGGGGGGCCAGGGCCAGGGCCAGGGCGGTGCCGGCGGCGGCGGCCAGGGCGGCGGCAGCAGCGGCATGGGCGGCATGGGCGGCATGGGCGGCGGGTAACAAGCCCGGGCCCTCGAAGCCGCCAGCCCATAACAACCATGCCCGCGTCCTTACGGCGCCCCTTTCCCTTGTCCCAAAGCCCGCAGGAAAAGGGCCGCCAGGCCGGCGGCGGCCAGGGGGCCCACCGGCACGCCCCGAAAGAAGGCCACCCCCAGAATGGTTCCCACGATGAGACCGATGATGACTTGGGGCTCCACGGCCAGCAGCTCCAAGCCCCGGGCGCACATGTAGGCGGCGATGGCACCGCCCGCCACGGCGGCCAGGCCCGTGGCTCCCCGCAGGCCTACGACCACGTCCCGGAAGGTCAGCCGGTCGCCGGCGAAGGGCGTCAGGAGGCCTACGATGAGCAAGGTCAGGCCGATGTTGATGCTGTGGCGCTCCACCACAGGTACCCAGGGGTGGAGATTGAGGGTGACCATGGTGATGAGGATGGCGGCGGCGGTGATGACCAGCGGGTTGTGGCCGATGATGCCGGCGGCCAGGATCAAGTATAAAATCCAGACGCCTTCGGGCACCTTTCCCTCCCCAAGCTGTCTTTGCTAAGGGATATGTGCCCGCTTCCGGCCTGATGCCGCCGGGAGCGGGCGGCGGTGGCGCCCGCCGCCCGTCACCCGTTCAAGGACCCGGCAGCCATCCTGTTTGGATGCGCCTCTTGGATACGCGTTGGGTGTCCCGGTCAGAAGATGTTCGGTCTCGGTTGGAGGGGTGCTGCCTGGGGCTGGGAAGGCTGCTGGGCCAAGGCCCGCTCAGCCCTCAGGATGGCCTGCCGCACCAGGTTGCCGCACTGGCGGGCAGGCACCTCGCCCCAGTAGTCGCCCTGTACCAAGTGGGCTACGCCCAGTTCCTGAGCCAACTCTTCCCGCAGCTGCCTTGACATCAGACGAGCCAAGGAATCACCTCGCGGTTGGATTTGCTGCTCAGGTCCACGGTCTAGCATGGGCCCCAGGGCCCGTTTTATGAGCGGGGTACGGCGGTGAAAGTCCACCGGATTTGACAGCCCCGTCCATGCATACAAGGGGCGGCGGCGGCGCATAATAGGGACGAGCCCACAGCAACAGGCCATGTTGATGCATCAGCCGGATGCATCGCTTAAGTGCCTCACGCTGTGGGCTCTTTATTGTTGACTATAATGGGGGTACAAGGATCGAGACAGGAGGACCCCGCTGTGATCCTCATGCCCTTTCTATCCGCCGGCATCAGCGGCTATTTTGCTTATTTGGTCTCGCGCCAGTATACGGAACGAGGAAAAGAGCACCAGTTGATCTGGGCCGTCAGCCTCTGGCTGGCCGCCGCCGGGTCCCTGGCCTACGGTGTGGCCGTGACGTCCGGCAGCGCCATTTTCTTCCGCATCTTCTACTTGTCGGGGGCGGTGTTCATGGCCGCCCTCCTGGGCGTGGGCAGCTGCTACCTGGCCTTCGGACCCCGGGTGGGGCGCATCAGCCTGGTGGCGGTGGCCGCCCTGGGCCTGCTGGTTTCGGGAGCCGTCATGGGCAGTCCCATCAACAACGCCGCCCTGGCCGACCTGGCCGTGTCCGTCGGCTCGGGCCGGGGGGTGCTGAGGCTGACGGGCCTGGCCGCCGCCGGCCGCACCTTGCTGAATATCTTCGGCACCGTGGCCGTGGCGGGGGTGGCCATCAAGTCGGCCATCGATGTGGGGAAGCGCCAGGCGCCTCGCAACTTCCTGCACGGCAACCTGCTCATCGCCGGCGGCGTGGTGGCCAACGCCGTGGCCGGCGCCATGGCCCGACTGGGGACAGGCTTCGACCCTTTCTGGCTGCTGATGACCTTGGGCTGGGTGCTCATGTTCTTGGGCTTCGCCCGGATCGGCAAGGGCCTAGTCCCCGCCCGCCGCTCAGCTCAGCCGGCGGCGGTGAGCCGGTCATCGGCATCTTCCTCTTGAAGGCAATCACCAGGGACGGTAAAGCAAAGCGCCGGTCTCCCGGAGGAGGCCGGCGCTTCTCGTTTTTGCTCTACGTGCGGCGGGCTTAAGCCTTGCCCACCAAGATGGAGCGCTTGACGTCCTGGATGAGCCGCGTGACCTCGATGTCCCGGGGGCACGCATCGGTGCAGTTGAAGATGGTGCGGCACCGCCAGACGCCCTCGGTCTGGTTCAGGACATTAAGGCGCTCCTCGGCGCCCTGGTCCCGGCTGTCGAAGATGAACCGGTGGGCGTTGACAATGGCGGCGGGCCCGATGTACTCCGGGTTGGCCCAGAAGGACGGGCACGAGGTGGTGCAGGCGGCGCACAGGATGCACTTGGTGCCGTCATCGAATCGCTCCCGATCCTTGGGCGACTGCAGCCGCTCCCGGGCCGGGGCGGGCTCGTTGTTGATGAGCCACGGCTTGACTGACCGGTAGGCGGCAAAGAAGCCCGTCATGTCCACCACCAGGTCCTTGATTACGGGGAAGCCCCGCAACGGCTCCACTACGATGGGGGACGCCAGGTCCTTGACCAGCACCTTGCAGGCCAGGCGGTTGACGCCGTTGATGAGCATGGCGTCGGAGCCGCACACGCCGTGGGCGCAGGAGCGCCGGTAGGTCAAGGTCCCGTCCTGATACCATTTAATCTCGTTCAGCAGGTCCAAGACCCGGTCCGTGGGCGCGCACTTGACGGTATAGTCCTTGTAGGTAGGCGCTTGATCCCGCTCGGGGTCGAAGCGCTTTATCCGCAGGGTGACCTCCATGTTATCGCTCCCCACTCCCATCAGTAGGTCCGTTCCTGGGGCTGGAATTGGGTGATGACTACAGGCTTGTACTTAAACTCCAACCCTTGGCCGTTGCGATAAATCAAGGTGTGCTTCAACCAGTTCTCATCGTCCCGGTTGGGATAGTCGGTGCGGTAGTGGGCGCCCCGGCTCTCCGTCCGGTTCAATGCGCACGCCACCAGGGCCTCGGCGCAGTCCAGGAGGAAGCCCAGCTCAACGGCCTCCATCAGTTCGATGTTGAATTGCTTGCCCTTGTCCTCGATCTGGATGTTCTGGTACCGCTGCCGCAGTTGGGCCAGCACTTCCTGCACCTGGCGCAGCCCCTTCTCCTCCCGGGAGACGGAGGCGTGCATCATCATTTCTTCCTGCATTTCCTTGCGGATGTCCGCCGGCCGCTCCCCGCCGGTGCTGTCCAGAATGGACTGGAGCAGCTTCCGGGTCGGTTCGGCGGGATCGCTGCCCGTCTCGGGGCTCGGCATGTCCACGGTGCGCACGAACTCGGCGATGTGGCGCCCGGCCCGGCGGCCGAACACAACGATGTCCACCAGGGAGTTGGTGCCCAGGCGGTTGGCGCCGTGGACCGACACGCAGGCGCACTCGCCGGCGGCGTACAGGCCCGGCACCGGCGTGTTGCCGGCATCGCTGATGACCCGGCCGTCCACGTCGGTGGGAATGCCGCCCATGGCGTAGTGGGCCGTGGGCTGGATGGGAACCAGTTCGGATACGGGGTCGATGCCCAGGTAGGTGCGGATGAAGTCGGTGATGTCGGGCAGGCGCTCTTCGATGACGTCCTTGCCCAGGTGCCGGTGGTCCATGTAAACGTAGTCTTCGCCGTTGATGCCCCGGCCCTCCATGATCTCCCGGTGGATGGCCCTGGACACCATGTCCCGAGGAGCCAGGTCCTTGATGGTGGGGGCATACCGTTCCATGAAGCGCTCGCCGCGGCCGTTGATGAGGATGGCCCCTTCACCGCGGGCTGCTTCCGACAGGAGGATGCCCAGCTTGTAGATCCCCGTGGGGTGGAACTGGAAGAACTCCATGTCTTCCAAGGGCAGGCCCTTGCGCCAGACGATGGCCGGGCCGTCGCCCGTCAAGGCCAAGGCGTTGCTGGTGATCTTGAACATCCGGCCGAAGCCGCCGGTGGCCAGGAGCACGGCCTTGGCGTACATGGTATGAATCTGGCCCGTGGCCAGCTCGTAGGCGACGATGCCCACGCACCGATCGCCTTGGAAGACCAGGTCCAGCATGTGGTACTCATCGAAGAAGCGGACGCCGTGCTTGAGGCACTGCTGGTACAAGGTCTGCAAAATCATATGCCCCGTCCGGTCGGCTGCATAGCAGGCCCGGTGGACGGGGGCTTTCCCGAATTCCTTGGTGTGGCCGCCGAAACGGCGCTGGGCGATGCGCCCTTCGGCGTCGCGGCTGAAGGGCAGCCCCATGTGCTCCAACTCGTAGACGATTTCGATGGCGTCGCGGCACATGATCTCCACCGCGTCCTGGTCGGCCAGGTAGTCGCTGCCCTTTACGGTGTCGAAGGCGTGCCAATGGGCATGATCTTCTTCCACGTTGGCCAGGGCGGCGCCGATGCCGCCTTGGGCAGC
>DATGRI010000008.1 GCA_035303785.1 Sphingobacteriaceae bacterium | reverse complement strand
GATCCCGGGGTCGTCACCAGCCAGGGGATCTTCCTCGTCAAGGGTAGTGGTGCCTTGCAGGGCGATTTCCACCGGGAAAGTTTCCACGGCCATCTTGCCCATGGCATCGTTCTCCACCAGCACCAGGTTGGCGTTGCTTTCAACCTTTGCTGTGGAGTAGGCCCGGGCGGTGATGCCCAAAGCCAAGGCGATTACCAGGATCAGCAGGGCCATCGCCGGGTTGGAGCGCCACCGCCGCCAGAATCTACCGGAACCTATCAACGTTCCTACCTCCCCAAAATGCCTCAACGGGCAAGCCGCCAGGCGCCCCTTCAGCCCCGGGCGTCCTTGCCGGGAACAGCAACGTTAAACACCAAATCATCCAATGCAACCAGGCCTTGGGCCATGGCATACAGAGCCGCCTGGGTGCGGTCGGCCAGGCCCAACTTGGCCAAAATCTCGCTGATATGCTTCTTCACCGTGGATTCGGTGACGTTCAGCGCCTGGGCTATTTCGATGGTTCCCAAGCCCCGGCCCAAGGCCTTCAGCACGTCCCGCTGGCGTTCCGTCAGAGACTCCAGGGGATCCTCCCGGGACTCCACGGCTCCCCAAACCGCCTGCATCACTTCCGGGTCCATGTAGGGGCGGCCTTTGGCCACCAACCGGATGGCCCGGACCATCTCTTCGGGCATGGCATCTTTCAACAAGTAGCCGGCCACTTCCTGGGCCATGGCCCTGCGGACCAAGCCTGTATCCAGGGCCGAGGTCATGATGATGAAGCGGCACTGGGGCGCCACGTCCCGCCCCTTTTCCACCAGGTCCAAGCCCGACTCCCCGGCCAGGCGCAGGTCCACCAGGGCTACGTGGGGCTGCTGGGCCAGGAGTTCCCGGCCTTCATCCACCGTGGCGGCGCTGCCCACCAATTGAAGGTCGTCATGGATCCCGGCAATGGCGGCGATGCCTTGGTGAACCAACGGGTGATCATCCACTACGATGATGCGGATCCGGTCATCCGCTCCCGTCATGAAAACGACACCTCCCGGCGGCCCGCCGGCCCCGCCTGCTCCCAGGGGGACGGCCCGGCCAAAGCGGGTATGCGGCACATGATCACCGTGCCCCGGCCCGGTGCGCTGTCGACGCTGAAGTGGCCGCCGAAGGCCCGCACCAGGCGGCGCATGTTGTTGAGGCCCATGCCCCCGCTCTGGGCGCCGGCGCCCGCTGCAGCATGCCGCGGGTCGAAGCCGCGCCCGTCGTCGGCCACCCGCAGGGAGCAGCCGAAGGCGTTGATCTTCAGCTCCACATCCAGGCGCCGGCAATGGCCGTGGCGCAGGGCGTTGCCGCAGGCCTCCCGGACGATGCGCAGCAGGGCCCGTCGCAGGGGCAGGCTCAAGTTCTCGTCCTGGTCGTTGGTGCCGTCGTGCACCTGGAAGTTCACTACCACGTCGTGCATGTTCTCCAACTGGTGCAGGTACTCGCCCATGAGGCGGGTGAAGCCGCCCTCGCCCCCTTGGGACGCCCGCAGGTGGAAGATGGATGCCCGCAGTTCCCGGGCGGCCTGGCTCGCCGCCTGGCTGATGGCCGACAACTGCTGGGTCACCGCGTCGGGGGGCATGCCTTGCCACTGCTGCTCCAAGGCGTAGGCGGCGGTGCTGATGCTGAACAGGTTCTGGGCCACCCCGTCGTGGAGCTCACCGGCGATGCGGTGCTGCTCCCCTTGAATGGTCAGGCGCTCATTCAGGGCCTGCAGGCGATGGCGTTCCAAAGCCGTAACCGCCAGTTCGGCCATGGGCTCCAACGCTTCCTTGATCCCCTGAAGCCGCCGCTCCGGGGGGTCCTTTTCGGCGGATTCAGCCTGTCCGTCCCCCGGGAAGGAGGCCAGAAAACCGTAGGCCTCGCTGGCGGAGGTAATGGGCACCACCACGGGCCCGCCGGGCTGCCAGCGGGCGTCCTGGGGAGTGTTCTGGTCCCGCCACCGGGCCACCAGCCCTTGCAGGGCTTCCTCATCCCGGGGGGACAAGGGTGCCCCGGCCACCGCCAGCAACTGGGCCTCGTTGCCGGCGCCCGGGCCCATGCATGTCTCCCGGTCCAGCCAAAGGGCCACCGTGGGGACGGGCGTCAGGGCCAGGGC
>DATGRI010000007.1 GCA_035303785.1 Sphingobacteriaceae bacterium | reverse complement strand
CTGAAGGCACATTGAACCCTGGTCGGTATTTCCAGGGTTGCCATAACAACAACAAAAGCCCTTTCCGATAAAGGCAAACCCGTCGAAAGGCGGGGGCGCAAAGCCACGGGTCTAAAGTCTTTCAAGACCATGACAGCCGGGTTGCCGAAGAAGGAGCTTTCGGTTTTTTGCACCCGTTTTCGTTTAACGGTGTGTGCCTTTATCGGGCATACACCGTTTTTTTGTTGCAGAAGGGTGGGGGACAGCATGCTGGTGGACGGCATCCAATGGGCCTTGGAGCGGGGCATCGAAGGCCTGACTATCCGCCACAACTTGTTGGCCGACAACATCGCCAACGTGGAGACTCCCGGTTTCAAGCGATCCGATGTGGCCTTCAAGGCCCAGCTGGCCGAGGCCATGGGCCGCGACGGCCGCCGCCTGCCTTTGGCTGCCACCCACCGGAGCCACCTGGGCCGGCCTGCCGGCGTCCACGACTACCGGCCCCAGGTGTTCCAGGACTCCAGCACCACCATGAGGGCCGACGGCAACAACGTGGACATCGACCGGGAGATGGCCGAACTGGCCCGCAACACCTTGGAGTACCAAGCCCTGGTGGACGTAGCCGCCAGGCGGCTGGCCCTTCTGCGCACAGCCATCACCGAAGGGAGGCGCTGAACTTGAGCCTGTTTCAAGCCATGTCGGCCAGCGCTTCGGCCCTGACGGCGGAGCGCCTGCGGCTGGAAGTGGTGTCGGAAAACCTGGCCAACATCCACACCACCCGCACCGCCGAAGGCGGGCCCTACCGCCGTCGCGTCGTCACCATGGCGCCCCGGGGCCGCAGCGGCTTCGCCGCCGCCCTGCAGCAATACCTGGGCGGCCGGCGTTCAGGCATGCCGGCAGCCACCGGTGTGCAGGTGGACGGCATCTACGAAGACCCGCGCCCCTTCCAGCAGGTTTACGATCCGGGCCATCCCGACGCCGATGAAAACGGCTTTGTCCTGCTGCCCAACGTGGACCTGGCGGAGGAGATGGTCAACCTCCTCAGCGCCACCCGGGCCTACGAGGCCAACGTAACCGCTTTCAACGCCGCCCGGCACATGGCGCTGCGGGCCCTGGAGATCGGTCGCCGCTAGGGGGACATGGGGCTGAGCCGGTCCTAGGAATTTCGTCCGGGGGGTACTTGGGGGAAGGAGGATGCCCGTGAATTCCATTTACGGTCCAGGGAGCGTGGACGCGGCTGCTGCCGGCGGGGTGCCGGCCATGGGCGGCCGCATTGGGGGACAGATCCGGAATGACGACGGGCCCAAAGCCCACGAGGCGGCCCAGACTTTCGGCCAGGCCCTGAAGGCCGCATTGGCCCAGGTCAACGCCGGCCAGCAGGAGGCCGACCGGCTGGCCGTCCGGCTGGCCACGGGCGAGGACACCGACATCGCCGCCGTCATGATCGCTGCCGAGCGGGCGCAGCTCACCTTCCAACTGGCGGTGGAGGTGCGCAACAAGGTTTTGGAGAGCTACCAGGAGATCATGCGCATGCAGGTTTGATTTCTGCCATTTCATCTCGGTAATTCGTTCCGGACCAGGGGTACTGCCCGGTCAGGGGGAGACCGGACGGAGCTGGGGATCAGTTGGATAAACTGCGTGAAACAGCACAACAGGTTTGGGCCCGGATTCAAGCCTTGGGCCCATGGCAAAAAGCCATCGGTACGGCGGTGGTCGTCGTCCTTGTGGCGGGCGGCCTGATGGCCCTGCGGGCCCGGGCCGATTATGCGCCCCTCTTCAGCCAGTTGTCGCCGGAAGATGCGGCGGCCATCGTGGCCCAGTTGGAGGAGCAGGGCGTTCCTTACCGGCTGGACGCCAACGGCACCGCGGTGCTGGTGCCCAAGGACGATGTCCATGCCACCCGCCTGGCCCTGGCGGCCGAGGGGCTGCCCCGGGGCGGCGTCGTCGGCTTGGAAGTTCTGGACAATTTCCAGTTCGGCGCCACCGAATTCGAGCGGCGCATGAGCTTCCTGCGGGCCCTGCAGGGCGAGTTGACCCGCACCATCTCCCGCATGGATGGTGTGGAAAACGCCCGGGTCCACCTCACCTTGCCTGAACCGTCCCTCTTCGTGTCCCAGCAGCAGCAGGCCACGGCCGCGGTGCTGCTGGAGCTGCGGCCCAACTACGTCATGGAGCCCGAGCAGGTGCGGGCCGTGATGAACCTGGTGGCCGGCAGCGTGGAGAACCTGGAGCCCAAGGACGTCACCGTCATCGACGTCCACGGCCGTCTACTGTCGGCGGATCTGCCGCCGGAAGGCGACGCCGCCGGCGCCCTGCGCTCCCTGGAAAACCTCAGCATCCAGCAGCAGTTCCAGTCGGAGCTGGAAACCGGCGTGCGCCACCTGCTGGAGCCCATCTTCGGCCCCGGCAACGTGGTGGCCCGGGTTTGGGCCGATCTCAACTTCGATGAAGTTTCCGTGCAGCGGACCATTTTTGAGCCGGCCCCCGACGCCCGGGAGGGCATCCTGCGCAGCGTGCAGGACCTCCAGGAGCGCTTCGAAGGCAGCGGCGCCCCCGCCGGCGTGCCGGGGGTCGACGGCAACATCCCCGCCTATCAAGCCGTCATCGGCGGCGGCGATTCCCAGTACGAGCGGGAAGAATCCATCCGCAACTACGAGATCAACGAGATCCACGAGCACCGCACCATCGCCCCGGGCACCGTGAACCGCCTGTCGGTGTCGGTGGTGGTCAACCGGAACTTGGCCCCGGCTGAGGTGGAGGCCATCCGGGAGACGGTGGCCGCCAGCCTGGGCTACGACGCCAACCGCAACGACCAGGTGAACGTCCTGGGCGTGCCCTTTGATTCCTCGGTGGCCGATTCCCTGCGGGAGGCCCTGGCCCAGGAGGCCGAGGCCCTCCAGCGCCAGCGGCAGCTCCAGTTGATCGTCCTGGGCGCACTGGCAGGCCTGCTGCTCCTGGCCGCCTTGGTGTGGTTCATCGTGCGCCGCCGGCGGGCCGCCCAGCAGCGCAAGGAAGAAGCCCTGGCCCGGGAGATGCAGCCGGCGCCCAAGCAGGTGGAGCCGGAACCCTTGTTGGTGGATCTCATGGCCAACGGCACCCAGAGCCGCCAGCGCCAGGTGGAGCGCCTGGCCGCCGAGCGGCCCGACGACGTGGCTCAGGTCATCCGCACCTGGCTGGCGGAAGAACAGTAAGGAGGTAGGGCTATGGCCGTTTCCCTTCAGGGCGTTCGCCAACAGTTGAACAACCGGCAGAAGGCGGCCGTGCTGCTCATCGCCTTGGGCCCCGAACTGTCGGCCAAGGTGTTAAAGCACTTGAACCAAACGGAAATCGAGCAACTGACCCTGGAAATCGCCTCCTTGCGCCAGGTGCCGGCGGAAGTCCAGAACCTGGTCTTGGAAGAGTTCGAGCAGTTGGCCATGGCCCGGCAGTACATCGCCCAGGGGGGCATCGAGTACGCCCGTGGCCTCCTGGAGAAGGCCTTGGGCGAAGATGCGGCGTCGGATCTCCTGGAGCGGCTCACCAGCAGCCTCCAGGTGCGGCCCTTTGAATTCATCCGCCAGGCCGATCCCAGCCATCTGCTCAACTACATCCAGAACGAGCACCCCCAGACCATCGCCCTGGTCCTGGCCTACCTGCCGCCCGACCAGGCGGCGGCCATCCTGTCGGCCCTGCCGCCGGAAGATCAGGCGGAAGTGGCCCGGCGCATCGCCATCATGGACCGGACGGCCCCCGACATCGTGGCCGAAGTGGAAACCATGCTGGAGCGCAAGCTGTCTTCGGTGGTCACCCAGGACTTCAGCATGGCCGGGGGCATCGAGGCGTTGGTGCAGGTGCTGAACAACGTGGATCGCAGCACCGAACGGGGCATCATGGACGTCCTGGAAATCAACGACCCCGAGTTGGCGGAAGAAATCAAGAAGCGCATGTTCGTCTTCGAGGATTTGGTCATGCTGGACAACCGCAGCATCCAGCGCCTGCTGCGGGAAGTGGACATGAACGAAGACCTGCCCTTGGCTTTGAAAGTGGCCAGCGATGCCGTCAAGGCCAAGATCATGCAAAACATCTCCAAGCGGGCGGCGGAAACGCTGGAAGAAAACATGGAGTACTTGGGGCCCGTGCGCCTGCGGGCTGTGGAAGAGGCCCAGCAGCGCATCGTGGCCCTTGTGCGTCGTTTGGAGGAAGAAGGGGAAATCGTGGTCGTCCGCGGCCAGGGGGATGAGCTGGTTGTCTGACGTGCTGAAAGCCCTGACGCCTGAAGGTCTCAATTTGAAGCAATGGCCGGTCCTGCCCCGGCCGCCCCAGCCGCCCGCAGGCAACGGCAACGGGAAGGGCGGCCCCGGACCCGGCCGTGGACCCGATCCTGCGGCCCAAGCCCGGCGCGTGCTGGCCCAAGCCCAGGAGGAAGCCCGGCGCATGCGCCTGGAAGCCCAGCGGCTCCTGGCGGAGGCCCAGAAGGTCAGGGCCGAGGCCCAAGAAGCCGGCTACCGGAAAGGCTTCCAGGCCGGTGAGAAGGCGGGGGCCGAGCAGGTCCGCACCCGCCTGCGGGCCACCCTGATCCATCTCCGGCAGCTGGCCAAGGACCTGGTGGAGGAGCGCCATCAACTGCTGGCCGCCACCACCAGGGGCGCCCTGGATCTGGCTTTGGCCGTAGCCAAGGAGATTTTGACCGAGGAGATCACCGCTTCGCCCCAGCGCCTGGCCGGCATGCTGGCCAAGGCCCGGGCCCAGCTGCAGCTGGACAACGGGCAGACGGTGAAAGTTTACGTCCACCCCGAGGATTTGGCCGGACTGGCTTCCGCCGGCGCCGAGGACCAGTGGCCAGGCTGGGAGTTCATCGGCGACCCCGGCCTGCAGCGGGGGGACCTGATCCTGGAGTCCCAGCGGGGCCGCCTGGACCTGCGGTTGGAAACCCAGCTGGACCGCCTGGCGGGGCACCTGACGGGCACGGGAACTGCCGACGGGGAGGAGGAGGACGCCGGTGAGGAATAAGACGATGCTCCTCGCCGATCAAGACAACGGGCATGCAGCGCCCGGACATGCCGCCGGCGTCAGGCCCGTGGGGCTGGCGCCCCTGCGGCGCCGGCGTCCCTGGCAGTCCTACCTGCCTCCCTTCGACCGCTGGCAGGCCGCCGTAGGCACCGCCCCGGCCCCGGCCCTGGAAGGGCGGGTGACCAAGGTGGTGGGCCTCACCATCGAAGCCCAGGGCCCTGCCGTGGAAGTGGGCCATTTGTGCACCATCCAGCGGGCCGACGGGGAGCCCCTGCTGGCCGAAGTGGTGGGCTTCCGCCAGGAAAACGTGCTCCTCATGCCCTTGGGCGAGATGTGGGGCGTGGCCGCCGGCGCCCGGGTGGCCGCCACGGGCCGGGTGCTGGCGGTGCCTGTGGGCCCCCATCTGCTGGGACGGGTGCTGGACGGCCTGGGCCGTCCAGCCGACGGCCGGCCCATGCCCGCCCCCGTGGACTGGTATCCGGCGGTGGCGGCGCCCCCGGCCCCCTTGACCCGGCCGCCCATCAACCGGGTGCTGGGCGTCGGGGTCAGGGCCATCGACGCCCTCCTCACCTGCGGCCGGGGCCAGCGCCTGGGCATCTTCGCCGGCAGCGGCGTGGGCAAGAGCACCTTGCTGGGCATGATGGCCCGTTACACCGAGGCCGACGTGAACGTCATCGCCCTGGTGGGCGAGCGGGGCCGGGAAGTGCGGGAATTCATCGAGCGGGAGCTGGGCGAGGAAGGGCTCCAGCGGTCGGTGGTGGTGATGGCCACCTCTGACCAGCCGCCCCTGGTGCGCATCAAGGCGGCCTACGTGGCCACCGCCGTGGCCGAGTATTTCCGGGATCAAGGCCACGACGTGGTCCTGGTCATGGACTCGGTCACCCGCTTCGCCATGGCCCTGCGGGAAGTGGGGCTGGCCGCCGGCGAACCCCCGGCCACCCGGGGCTACACGCCCACGGTGTTCGCCCAGCTGCCCAAGCTGCTGGAGCGCTCGGGCCAGGCGCCCGTAGGCAGCATCACCGGCTTTTACACCGTGCTGGTGGAAGGGGACGACATTTCCGAGCCTGTGGCCGACACGGTCCGGGGCATCTTGGACGGGCATCTGGTCCTGTCCCGCCGCCTATCCGACGAAGGCCACTATCCCCCCATCGATGTGCTGGCCAGCATCAGCCGCATCATGCCCCACGTGGTGGACAAGGAGCATGCCGCCGCCGCCGCCCGGTTCCGGGCCTGGCTGTCCCAGTACCGGGAGGCGGAAGATCTGGTGGCCATCGGCGCCTACAAGCGGGGCACCAACCCCGAACTGGACGAGGCCTTGGACCGGCTGCCGGCCATGAGGGCCCTCCTCCGGCAGGACGCCGCCGAGGGGTTCACCTTCAAGGAAGCCCGCCGGGCGCTGCTCCAGGTGGTACGGGGGGATGAGCCGTGAAAAAATTTCGCTTTCGCTACGAGCGCCTGCTCTCCCTGGCCCGGCAGGAACGCCGGCAGGCGGCCCTCAGCCTGGCCCTGGCCTTGACGGCTGCCGAGGAGGCAGCCGCCCACCGGGAAGCCGCCGTCGGCTCCCTCCGGGAGGCCCGGCGACAAAACCACCTGCGCCTGCGGGAGGGTGCTCCCGGCTGGCTGGTGGCGGCCCAGGGGCCCTATCAAGCCCATTTGCAGGATCTGGTGCGGGCAGCGGCGGCCCGGGAGCAGGCCGCCCAGGAGGAAGTGGACCGGTGCCGGCTCCTGTACCAGGAGCGGTACCGCCAGGAGGAAGTTTACCGCCGCCTGCGGCGCCGGGCGTGGGAGCGGTTCTACCAGGAAGCCCGGCGACGCGAGCAGCTTCAGTTGGAAGAGGTTTACCGCTGGCGCGGCAACGGCTTCAGCATCGCCTGAGGCCGGCCCGCCGGCGGTGATGGAGAGCAGCCCTGAAAGGAGGTGAGACCAGTGACCAATACTTTCACCTTGCCCTTGGCCCAAGGGCCCGCCCAAGGCGGCAGTCAGGCCCGGCAGTCCGGAGGCACCGGCGGCCTGGCGGGCCTGGCGGGGGGCGCCCGGTCGGGCCGCAGCCCCTTGGGTGCCGGATCGCCGGGGGATGACGGTGGTGGACAGGCATCTTTCCAGTCGGCCTTGGCCGCCCGCCGGCCCGGCGGCCACCGGGAGGCACCGGCCCTGGAGGCTGCCCCGGTCCCCCCTGATGATCGGGGGGTGCCCGGAGGCCAGTCCCCTGACCCCTCGACCCTGGCGGCAGCCGCAGCCGTCGCCCCTCTGCCGTGGTCAGGGCAGGCCGCCGGCCAGGGGGAGGCCGTTCCCCTGAGCGAGCCCGGAGCCCCGACGGATGCAGGCGCGGTGCCCGTGAAGGTGAACGGCACCCTGCCGGGGTTCCAAGGACCGGTAACCGCGGCCTGGGGTCATCATCCCCAAGGAGAGGCCGTCCCCGGGGCCGGGGAGCAGGCGATGGAAGCCCCGGTTTCCCAGGCCGGGCCGGCCGTGGAACTGCAAGTCCAGGCCTTGGACGGCCCACAGGATCCAGGGGATGAGGCGCCGGCTGCCGTGATCACCGCCGGCCGGGAAGGATCCGGCAGGGAGACCGGGAGTCAGGCCCAGGTTGGGCCATCGGCTTCGGGCTCCCGGCCACCGTCACCGGCTGCCCTGGAGCAGGAAAACCGTGTTCCCGCCGCCGGCCGTGAACCGGTCATCTCCCAGGCCTTGGGCACAGGCAATTACACCCCGGTAGAACGGGAGGAAACGGCCCGGGAAGCCGCTGCAGCACCCGTGGGGGCATCGACAGGTGAGCCGGCGCCGGTGGATCTGCCGCCGCCTGCTCCTCCGGCAGCGCCGCCCGACCCGGGAACGGATGGAGGCCCGGCAAGGGCGCCCGATGGGGCCGAGTCCCCCATGGTGGACCAAGGCCCGGCGCCGGGCGGTCCCAGGGCCGGCAGCGGCGACGGCTTCCGTCTCCGCCACGGGTTGGACGGGCGGGGCCTGCGGGTCGCCTTCGCCCCCGAAGGGCTGGGCCCCATCGAGATCGCCGTGCGGGAGGAGCGCCTGGGCCTGGGCCTACGCCTCCATGCCGCCGAAGCCGCCACCGCCCGCCTGCTGGCGGCCAACCTGGACGACTTGGTGACGGTGCTGCGGCAACGGGAGCCGGCCACCGCCAGCGTCAGCGTCCGCCACAGCGGCGACGACGGCGCCCTGGACACCGGATCCGGCTACAGGGACGGCGCCTGGACCGGCGACGGCGGGAGCACCGGCACCTTCCACCGGGAATTCCGGTACCGGCCCAGGGAGCACCCGGGATCCCGGGTCGCCGTCACCCGGCCGGCAGCCCCGGCCGCGAGCGGCCCGTCCAGAACCGGGCGCCCGCCTTATGGCCGGCATGGGGGCGGCCGTCTGAACCGGTGGGTCTAGTGGACGTGGAGGCCATGGAGTGGAGGAGGTGTTGATGGTGGTGACGAGTGGGTTGGCGGGAGTCAACGGCAGCGCCGGCTCCGCCCTGACGGGGGAGACGGGCGGCCCGGGAGCGTCCCGCATCCTGGAGCAAAGCGGCCTGGGCCGGGACCAGTTCCTGCAGCTGCTGGTGGCCCAGCTGCGGCACCAGGACCCCATGGAGCCTTTGGATGCCCGGAGCTTTGTGGCCGAACTGGCCCAGTTCGCCAGCCTGGAGGCCTTGCACCGGGTGGACGAAGGCCTGGTCAACCTGAACGACAGCCTGCACCAGTGGGGCCGGGAACAGGCCCAGATCCACGCCTTGAACCTGCTGGGCCGCACCGTAGAACTCCGGAGCGGCCTGATGGGCCAGGTCCAGCGGGTGGCATGGGGCGAGGGCGGCCTGCGCCTGGGCCTGGAGGACGACCTGTGGGTGGACCTGTCCGAGGTGGTGCAGGTGGCCAACCCCATTAACCCGGCAGACGATCCGGACCCCGGAGATGAGGCCCAGGACGACGCCCCGGCGGATCCGGTGCCGGAGCCCGATCCGGACCCGGAGCCGGGCGATGACGATGACGTGGAAGGTTTGGGACCCGTCTGAGACGGGCCCTTGCGAAGGAGGTGGGCATTATGGTGCAACCCATACCGCGGCCGCTGGGTGACTTGGCCGGGCCACGGCCGGTACAGCCGTCTACGGCCCAAGGAGCCGCGGCCCAAAAAGGGGCAGCCGCTCCGCCGGCGGGTGCGTCGTCCGCCTTTGCCCGGCAGGTGCAGCAGCGGCTGGCGCCGGCGCCCGCCCTGAAATGGTCCCGCCATGCCCACCAGCGGCTGGCCGGCAGCGGCCGCACCTTGGCGCCCCATGAGGAGGCCGCCATCGCCGCCGCCGTGGACCGGGTGGCCCACAAGGGAGGCCGCGACAGCCTGGTGCTCTTCGGCGACTTGGCCCTGGTGGTCAACGTCCCCAGCCGGACCGTCATCACCGCCGCCGACGACGTCCGGCTGCAGGACGGTGTGTTCACCCAAATCGACAGCGCCGTCATCGTGCCGCCGGCGCTGCAGGATCAACCTTGGAGAGCCGGACCTCTTGCGAGGAAGCTCCCGGTCCCGCCGAACGACGGACGCGGGACCACCAGCTAAAGGGAGGTCGACTGAACCATGATGCGCTCTATGTACGCCGGGGTTTCCGGTCTGCGCAACCATCAAATCCGGATGGACGTAATCGGCAACAACATCGCCAACGTGAACACCGTGGGCTTCAAGACTTCCCGGGTCACCTTCCGGGAGTTGTTCAGCCAGACCATGCGGGGCGCCTCGGCGCCGGGTGACGGCCGGGGCGGCACCAACCCCATGCAGGTGGGCCTGGGCATGACCCTGGGCAGCATCGACGAGATCCACGAGCGGGGCAATGTCCAATACACGGGCATCAACACCGACATGGCCATCCAAGGGGACGGGTTCTTCATCCTCAAGGACGGCAACAACACCCTGTACAGCCGGGTGGGCACCTTCGACATCGACAGCAACGGCAACCTGGTGGACAAGGCCAACGGCCTGCGGGTCCAGGGGTGGCAGGCCAACGCCGACGGCACCTTCGGCACCCGGGACAGCACCACCCTGACGGATATCCGCATCCCCCTGGGCAGCCAGATCTCGCCCATGGCTACAGAAAACCTGGAGCTGGTGGTCAATCTGGATTCCCGGCTGGAC
>DATGRI010000006.1 GCA_035303785.1 Sphingobacteriaceae bacterium | reverse complement strand
CAGTTGGAAGGCGTCCGCATAAGGAGCATCTTCATCCACATCGCTGAAGGGGGCCGCCCCGGCGGTCACGCTCATGGCAAGGAGCATGGACAGGGCGACCATGAGAGCGATAAGCGAACGATAGCGTCGCACTGTGCTGTTACCTCCTAGCAATACTCGGGACATAACTTAGCTCCACCTCCTTCCGCGCCAGATTGTCCCGGCAAGATATCGCACGTTTGATTCTACTTTGCCAAAGGGGGGTTTTCCTAGAGGGAGAGGGTTTCTGTAACGCTTTTGTCACCTTCTCCCTTTTGGCCCCAAGACTTGCCCCGGGACCCCGGCCGCCCGGCCCGGCGCTGGCGTTACCGGCATCGGGCAGGATGGGTTGTCAGGCGGGGCCGGGCGGCCTTCCCCAAGGGGTCCGGGGCTGCCGCCGGCGGGCGGGGCCGCAGGGGCCCGGGGCCCGGACAAGGCGGCCCGACGGCGGCATCTGACGGCCTACCCTTCCCGCCCCGGCGCCTTACTCCTGGCCGGGTCTTAGGGGTGTAAAGCAAGTGTAAACAGTAGTTTTACAATACGATTAAAAAGACATAACCTTATGGAAACAGGCGAAAAAACTGGGATGTGAGGAGGTGGCGGCTGTGCCCAAGACGAGCATCGACTGGCGTCAATTAGATGTGAGCCGCCATAAAGATGTGTACGGCGTGACGGTGCCGGCGAATTTGATTCCCGACCTGCTGGCAGCGGTGGGCTGCAGCAACATGCGGGATCCCGAGTGCCGCCTGAAAGTGCGCGACTACATCCTGGATCAATTGGTGGAAGCCCGGCGCCTGCCCTTGGTGCGGCACGACGACCACATCTGGTTCGGCCGCCGGGGCGACGACTGGTACCTCACTTTTATTTCCCGCTGATGTTGGCCGCCGATCCGGCGGTGCCCGCTACGCCCGTCCGGGCCTGGCGGCGGGCCAGGGCCGCCGCCACAAAGCCGGCTATCAAGGGATGGGGCCGGTCGGGCCGGGACTTGAACTCGGGGTGGAACTGGGTGCCCATGAACCACGGGTGATGGTCCAGTTCCATTACTTCGATGATATTGTCGTCGGTGCAGACGCCCGTGACCCGGAAGCCCCGTTCCGCCAGCATATCCCGGTAGCGGTTGTTGACGGCGTACCGGTGGCGGTGGCGCTCGTGGGCCAGTTGGCCGCCGTATAGGTCATAGGCCCGGGAGCCGGGCTCCAGCCTAAAGGGATAGGCGCCCAGGCGCATGGTGCCGCCCAGCCGCTCGCCGGCAGGCCGGCCTTCCAGCCTGTCCACCACGGGGTGGGGCGTGGCCGGGTCGATTTCGGTGCTGTTGGCCCCGGCCAAGCCGCAGACGTGGCGGGCGAACTCCACCACCGCCAACTGCAGGCCGAAACTGATGCCCAGGTAAGGTATGTTCCGGGTGCGGGCATAGCCGGCGGCCTGGATCATCCCCTCAGCGCCCCGGTCGCCGAAGCCGCTGGGCACCAGGATGGCGTCCACATCGGCCAGGTAGGGGTCGGGGCCGTTGGCTTCGATGTCCTCGGCCGACACCCACACCACTTCCACTTGGGTGGCATGGGCGATGCCGCCGTGTACCAAGGCTTCGCCCACGCTGCGGTAGGCGTCGGGAAGTTCCACGTACTTGCCCACCAAGGCGATGCGCACCTGCTGCCGGGGGCGGCGGATACGCTCCACCAGGTCGGCCCAGGCCGACAGGTCCGGCCTCTTGCCGGGCAGCTTCAGCCGCTCCACGATGATTTCATCCAAGCCTTCCTCGGCCAGGACCAAGGGCACGGCGTAGATGTTGTCGGTGTCGACGTTTTGGATGACGGCCCGGGTTTCCACATCGCAAAAAAGGGCAATTTTCGCCCGCATTTCTTCCGACAGGGGCCGGGCGCTGCGGGCCACGATGATGTCGGGGTGGATGCCGATGCTGCGCAGTTCCTTGACGCTGTGCTGGGTAGGCTTGCTCTTGGCCTCGCCGCCGGGCTCCAGGTAGGGGATCAAGGTTACGTGGATGTACAGCACCCGATCGCGCCCCAGGTCGATGCGCAGCTGGCGGATGGCTTCCAGAAAGGGCAGGGACTCGATGTCGCCCGCGGTGCCGCCGATCTCCACGATGGATACGTCGATGCCGGGGTCGGCTTCGCCCACCTGGCGAATGGCGTCTTTAATCTCGTTGGTGATGTGGGGAAT
>DATGRI010000005.1 GCA_035303785.1 Sphingobacteriaceae bacterium | reverse complement strand
GAGACTACCGACGACATCGTCCTGGTGGACGTCACCCCCTTGTCCTTGGGGGTGGAGACTTTGGGGGGCATCATGGACGTGCTCATTCCCCGCAACACGGCCATCCCCCACAGCCAGAAGAAGATTTACAGCACCGCCGCCGACAACCAAACCCAGGTGGAAATTCACGTGCTCCAGGGTGAGCGGCCCCTGGCCGCCGGCAACAAGACTTTGGGCCGGTTCATTTTGGACGGCATTCCGCCGGCGCCCCGGGGCATACCCCGCATCGAGGTGAGCTTCGACATCGACGTCAACGGCATCGTCAACGTGACGGCCAAGGACTTGGGGACGGGCCGGGAGCAAAAGGTGACCATCCAGGCCTCTACCAACCTGTCGGAAGAGGAAGTGCAGCGCCTCATTCGTGAAGCGGAGCAGCACAGCGAGGAAGACCGGCGGCGCAAGGAAGAAGTGGAGCTGCGCAACGAGGCCGACGCTTTGGTCGCCACCGCCCGGCGCACTTTGAACGACCTGCGGGACAAGGCGCCCGCCGACGCCGTGGCCAAGGTGGAGGAAGCGGTGAATAAAGTGGAGGAGGCCGTCAAGGGCGGCGACAGCGGGGCCATCAAGGCGGCTGTGGAGCACCTGCAGGCCCAGCTGCAGGTGCTGGGCACCGCCGTGTACCAGCAGCAGCAGGCCTCGGCGGCCGCCGGCGGGGCCGGGGATGGCGCCGCGGCGGGCGACGGCGGCAGCCCTGGGGGCGACGATCCCGTGGTGGACGCCGACTACCAGGTTTCTTCTGATGAGGAGGGGGCCGGCGGCTCCCAGGGGTAACGGCAATTCTCAAGTTTGACGGTGGGACCAGCCGCCTCCGGCAGGTGACGGGGCGGCTGGACGTCTCTGTTATACTGGCAGAAAAGTCGCGCGGATTTTGGCTGAGAATTAACCAGGGGGAGGTGCTGAACCGTGGCCAAGCGGGATTATTACGAAGTGCTGGGCGTCAGCCGGGACGCCGACCAGGAAACCATCAAGAAGGCCTATCGTCGTTTGGCCCGGAAGCACCATCCCGACGCCAACCCCAACGACAGCCAGGCCGCCGAGCGCTTCAAGGAAGTGCGGGAAGCCTACGAAGTGCTGAGCGATCCCGAGAAGCGGGCCGCCTACGACCGCTTCGGCCACGCCGCCGTCAACGGGGGCGATCCCTTCGGCGGAGCCGGCGGGGCCGGGGGCGACCCCTTCGGCAGCGCCGGCGGCGATTTCAACCCCTTTGAAACGATTTTCGAGCAGTTCTTCGGCGGCGCCGGCGGCTTCGGCGGCGTCCGGGGGCCCCGGCGGCCCCGGCCTACCCGGGGGGCCGACATGGAGATGCCCCTGGTCCTCAACTTCCGGGAGGCGGCCTTCGGGGTGGAAAAGGAAATCAAGGTGGAGCGGCTGGAAGTGTGCCCCACCTGCAGCGGCTCCGGCGCCAAGCCGGGCACCGGGCCCACCACCTGTCCCGAGTGCGGCGGCGCCGGCCAGGTGCAGGTCCACCGGAACACCTTGCTGGGCACCATGCTCACCGTCACCACCTGCAACCGCTGCAACGGCACGGGGCAGGTCATCCTGGACCCGTGCGTGGAATGCGTGGGCCGGCGGCGGGTGAAGCGCACCCGCCCCCTGAAGGTGGCGGTGCCGCCGGGGGTGGACAACGACACCCGCATCCGGGTCAGCGGCCAGGGCCACGTGGGCGACCACGGGGGCCCGCCGGGGGATTTGTTCCTGCGGGTCCGGGTGCGTCCCCATCCTGTGCTCCAGCGCCAGGGGGACAACGTGGTCAGCCGCCACGCCATCGACATGGCCCGGGCCGCCCTGGGCACCACCATCGAGGTGGAGACCTTGGACGGTGTGCAGCAGGTGAACGTGCCGGCGGGCACCCAGCCGGGCACGGAAATCCGGCTGCGGGGCAAGGGCATTCCCCGCCTGCGGGCCGCCGGCCGGGGCGACCATTTGGTCCGCATCGACGTGACCATTCCCAAGGAATTGACTGAGGAAGAGCGGGCGCTGCTGGTGCAGTTCGCCCAGCTTAGAGGTGAAGCGGTGAACGACGACCGGAGCTTCCTGCGCCGGGTGAGGGACGCCTTCCAGCGATGAGCCGGGGCTGGCTGAAGGTCCGGCTCCTGGGCGTTCATCCCCCCGCTTTGGAGGCGGTCACCCACTGGTGTCATCAATACAGCGCCGGCGGCGTGGAGTTGGCCGAAGATGCCGGGGGCACTTCGGTCATCATTTATTTTCCCGCCGGACCTGCCGGTGAGGAGCAGTGGGCGGCCCTGCAGGACAGGCTCCGCTCCCTGGCCCATGTGTTCGGGGCGCCGGTTTACGAAAGGGCCGTCAGGGAAGAGGTAGCGCCCACCGACTGGGCCGAGGCCTGGAAGCAGTTTTACGGTCCTTTGCCCGTAGGCCGGGGGCTGGTGATCGTGCCCACTTGGCTCCGGTCCACCTACCGGAATGAAACGGGGCGGCAGCCCATCTACCTGGATCCCGGCCTGGCCTTCGGCACCGGGGAGCACACCACCACCCAGCAGGCCCTGCAGATGCTGGAAGACGCCGTGGCGCCCGGGTGCCCCCGGGTGCTGGACGTGGGCACCGGTTCGGGCATTTTGGCCATCGCCGCCGCCCGCCTGGGCGCCCGGGCGGTGCTGGGCCTGGACATCGATCCCGTGGCCGTGGCAGTGGCCCGGGAGAACATAGCCTTCAACCAATTGGACGAGCGGATCCGTGTGGAGCAGGCCGATGTGGCCTTGGTGGAGCCGGCCCGGCTGGCCCCATGGTGGCCCGACGGTGATGCCCAGGACCCCCGGGCCGATGTGGTGGTCAGCAACATCCTGCTGCCGGTGCTGGTGGAGCGGGCAGCGCCCTTGTCGGCCCTGGTGCGGCCCGGCGGGTGCCTCATCCTGGCGGGCGTCCTGTCCAAGGAGCAGGAGCGGCTGGAACGGGCTTTCACCGTCCAGGGCATGGCCTGCGTGGAGACGCGGCGGGACGGCCAGTGGCTGGCCGCCCGTTTTGAACCAGCAGCAGATTGAACGCCCAGGGAATTGACCGCCCGGAGGACTGACCACCGCCCGTGGCTCGCTTCTTCGTAACCGCCCAGCAAATTCAAGACCAGGACATCGTCATTCAAGGGGGCGACGCCCGCCATCTGGCCGTGGTCCTGCGCAAGGCCCCCGGGGATCAGGTTGCGGCCATAGGGCCCGACGGCACCGAGTATACGGTGCGCCTGGTCCGTGTGGACGGGGAGCGGTGCGTGGGGCGCATCGTTGCTACGGCCCCGCCCCGGCGGGAGCCGCCCGTGGCCATCACCTTGGTCCAAGCCCTGTTGAAAGGCGAGCGCTTCGAGTGGGTCATCCAAAAAGGGACGGAAGTGGGGATGGCCCGCCTGGTGCCCATGGTCTCGGCCCGCACCGTAGTCCGGCCGCCGGCGGACCGGCTGGGCCGCCGGCTGGAGCGGTGGCAGCGGATCGCCGGGGCCGCCGCCCAGCAGTCGGGCCGCAGCCATATCCCGCCGGTGGATGAGGTGCGGGATGTGGCGGCGGTGGCTGCCCTGGCCGCCCGGTGCCGGGAGGGGGGCGGCCTGGTGATCCTGGCCTGGGAAGGCGAGGGGGAGCGGGGCTTGTACGACGTCCTGGCGGATTTGGCGCCCCATGGGTGGCCGCCGGAGATGATGGTCATCGTCGGCCCCGAGGGGGGCTTTGAATTGCAGGAAGTGGAGACCCTGCGGGCGGCGGGGGCGCAAACCGTCAGCCTGGGCCCCCTCATTTTCCGGGCCGAGACGGCGGGTCCGGCCCTCCTCATCATGGTGCTGTATCACGCCGGCTTTCTGGGGCGGCCTCCCCAGCCGCCTCCGGTCCAGGAGGGAGCGCCCCCGGAGGTTGGGGAGCCATAAAGGCCAGTTCCCGCCGGGCGGGCCCCACCACGTAAAAGGAGCCCGTCACCACCAGCAGGGCGCCGGGTTCCCGCCGGGCCAGAGCCAGGCCTTCCGCCAGGCCCTCCGCCAGGGAGGGCATGGCCCGGGCCGGTAGGCCGGCTGCCTGGAAATGCCGGGCCAGCGTCGGGGCCGGCATAGCCCGGGGATTTTCCGGATCCACCGTCAAGATGTGGGCCGGCGGCCAATCCTGCCACTGGGCGGCCGCACCGGCCGCATCCTTGTCGGCCAGCATGCCGCACACCACCACCGGCCTTCGGCCGGGGAAGATTTCCCGCAAAGCCGCCACCAATGCCCTGGCCCCGTGGGGATTGTGGGCCACATCGAAGACCACTTCCGGCCGGGAGGGCCATATTTCCAGGCGGCCGGGCCACGAAGCGCCGGCCAGCCCTTTCTGGAGGACGGTGGGCGTTACGGGCTGGGGCAGGCCCCGGCGGGCCAGGAGCAGCACCGCCGCCGCCGCCAAAGCAGCGTTCATGGCTTGGTGCCGCCCCGGCAGGGGGCAGCGGAGGGGCAAAGGCGGGCAGCCGGGCCCCGCCAGGACGAAACGGGTGCCGGTGCTGCCGGTGGTGATGCCGGTGACCCGGAAGACGCCGCCCGCCGGGTGGTCCCGGGAACCGGCCGCCGCCCCCGATGCTTCTTCGTCGACAACTCGATACAAAGGCACCTTTTTTGCCCGGGCCGCCTCCGCCACCACCGCCAGGGCGGGGCCTTCGGCGCTGGTCACCGCCAGCATGCCCGGCCGCAGGATGGCCGCTTTTTCCGCGGCGATCTGTTCCAGGCTGGATCCCAGCCAGTCGGTATGCTCTACGGCGATGCTGGAGATGGCCGCCACGTGGGTGCGGGCGGCGGCGTTGGTGGCGTCCAGGCGGCCGCCCAGCCCCGTCTCCTGGACCAGCACGTCCACACCCTTCCGGGCGCACCAGAGGTACATGAGGGCCGTCCAGCGCTCGAAGGGGGTGGGGGCTTCCCCCAGGCGCCCCTCCGCTTCCACCGTCGCCGGGATCAGTTCCGCCACCAGTGCGGCCAGGGTGTCGGGGTCGGGCGGCTCGTCGTCGATGCGGCACACTTCCACAGGGTCCTCCAAGGCCGGGGAGGTGTAGAGGCCGGTGCGGCAGCCGGCAGCCTGGAGGATGGCCGCCGCCATGCGGGCGGTGGACCCTTTGCCGTTGGTGCCGGCCACGTGGAGCAGCCGGGGAATGGCCAGGTCGGGGCGGCCCAGCAGGCCCAGCAGCCCGTGCATCCGGGCCAGTCCCAGGCCCATGGTGAGCCCAGCCTGCCGGCCCAGCCAGGCCAGGGCTTCATCCCGGCTGAGGGCTTGGGGCCCGGTCATTGAGGATCCTCCGGCAGCCCCCGGACGGCGACGTCGGCCACCCGCACCGCCTTCCTTACCGACGCCACATCGTGGACCCGCAGGAAGTCCACGCCCTGGGCCACGGCCAGGACCGACAGGGCCAGGGTGCCCTCCAGGCGGTTCAAGGGCGGCTCCTGGAGAAGGCGGCCCAAGGTGCTCTTGCGGGAGGGGCCCAGCAGGACGGGATAGCCCAAAGCCTTCAACTTGCCCAGGCCCATGACCAGGTCCAGGTTTTGCCGGTCCGTCTTGCCGAAGCCAAAGCCGGGATCCAGGATGATCTTTTCCCGGGGAATGCCGGCCACTGCCGCCTTTTCCAGGCTGATGGCCAGTTCCTTGAGGAGGCCGGGCCAGACGTCGCCGGGGAAGGGGCTGCTGAAGGGCCGCCGGTGCATGATGACTACGGGCACCCCCAGGGAGGCCACGGTGACGGCCATGAGGGGATCGGCCCGCAGCCCCGAGATGTCGTTGACCATGTCGGCCCCCTGGCGCACGGCCACGGCGGCTACGTCGGACTTGTAAGTGTCCACCGATATGGGGACGTCTACGGCGGCCCGCACCGCCCGGAGGGCGGGCAGCAGCCGCTCCAGTTCGGTGTCGGCGCTGATGGGGAAGGATCCCGGGCGGGTGGATTCGGCCCCGATGTCGATGATGTCGGCCCCTTGGGCCGCCAGTTCCCGGGCCAGCCGGGCCGCCTCCTCGGGGCCCGTCACCAGGCCCCCGTCGGAAAAGGAGTCGGGGGTCAAGTTGATGATGCCGGCGATGTACGTCCGCCGGCCCAGGAGAAACTCACGGTTGCCGATGATCACGCCGGGCTTCCTTCCTTTACAGGCCGTACAGCAATTTGGCCAGGCTGAAATAGATCAGCAGGCCGATGCCGTCGCCGATGGTGGTGATGAGGGGCGCCGAGGCCACGGCGGGGTCCAGGCGCAGCTTGGTCAGGATGAAAGGCAGGGCGGTGCCGAAAAAACCCGCCGCCAGGACGGTGCCCAGGAGGGCGCCGCCGGTGGCCAAACCCATGTAGATGTCCCTCGTAACGTAATAGGCCACCGAACCGCCCGCCAGGCCCACCCCCAGCCCCAGGAGGGTGCCGGTGCCCAGTTCCCGCAGCAAGGTGCGCCAGAAATGGCGGGAATGGATCTCGCCGGTGGCCAGGGCCCGCACCACCAGGGTCACTACCTGGGCCCCCACGTTGCCCGCCGTATCCATGATCATGGGAATGAAAAAGGCCAAACTCACCACGGCCGTTAAAGTTTCCTCAAACCAGGAGATCAAGGTGCCGCTGATGACCCCTGCCAGGGCCAGGATAAGCAGCCAGGGCAGGCGCCGGCGGGTCTGCTGCACCGGGTTCAGGTGGAAGTATTGCTCCTCGCCGGCGGGGGCGCCGGTCAAACCGCCCAGGCGGTGGAAGTCTTCGGTGGCCTCCTCGTCCAAGACATCCAAGGCGTCGTCAACGGTGACGATGCCTACCAGCCGGTTTTCCGAGTCGACAACGGGCACCGCCAGCAGGTCGTGGCTCTCGATGAGCCGGGCCACCTGCTCCTGGTCGGTGTCGGTCCGGGCGGAAATGACGTCGGGCTCGGCGATGTCGCCCACCCGGGCCTCGGGGTCGGCCAGCACCAGGTCCCGCAGGGAGACGACCCCTTGGAGCCGCCGGCCGTGATCGGTGACGTACAAGGTGTAGATGGTTTCCCGCTCCAGGCCTACCCGCCGGATTTTGGCCAGGGCTTCGGCCACCGTCATGTCTTCCTGCAGGTTGATGAAGTCGGGCACCATGATGCGCCCGGCGGTCTCGGGGGCGTACCCCAGCAGGAGGGCGGTGGCCTGCCGCTCCTCGGGGGTCAGGCCTTCCAGCAGCTGTTTGGCCACTTTGGCCGGCATCTCGTCCAGCAACCGGGCCCGGTCGTCGGCGGACATCTCCTCCAAGATGTGGAGGGCCTCGTCGTTTCGCAGGTTTTCGATAAGGGCCTGCTGCTGGTGGGATTCCAGCATTTCAAACAGTTCGATGGCAAAGTCTTTGGAGAGCAGGCGAAAGACGACGGCCCGCTGGTGGGGCGGCAGTTCGAACAGCTGGACGGCGGCCTCCGCCGGGGGCATAGCCTCCAACTGCTCCTTCATAGGAAGAAAGGGGTGATCGGCTAGGGATGGCTGCTGGGTCACTTCGGCCACGTCGGCGCTCCCCTTCTCTGCGCTGGCGGAAATTGTTGCAGGAGCAGGGGACGACTCCCCCATCCCATAACATTGTAAAGTATAGCACTGGCTTTCCGGCGGGGTGCATGGGCTGCCGCCGGGAACTGCGTTGAGGGGTGAACCCGTCCATGGCGGAACGTCTGCGCGTGGCCGTTTTGTTCGGCGGCAAGTCGGGGGAGCACGAGGTCTCCCTCCGGTCGGCCCGCTCCATCATGAATGCCATCGACCGTACCCGCTATGAGGTCATACCGGTGGGCATCAGCAAGGCGGGCCGGTGGTTTCTGTTGGACCCGGCCCAGGGGGAGCCTACGGAAGGCCTGGCCCGGGGGGAGGGCACGCCGGTAACCTTGGTGGCCGACCCGACCCGGGCGGGCTTCCTGCCCTTGTCGCCCCAAGGGGGGGCGGGGGACGACCTGGTCCAGGTGGACGTGGTCTTTCCGGTGCTCCACGGCACCTACGGCGAGGACGGCACGGTGCAGGGCCTGCTGGAACTGGCCAACCTAGCCTATGTTGGGCCGGGGGTATTGGGTTCCGCCGTGGCCATGGACAAGGAAGTTATGAAGGACCTTTTCGTGCGCCACGGCCTGCCCGTCCTGCCCTACTTGACCGTCTACCGCCGGGATTGGGAGCGGGATCCTGAGCCGGTCATGGACCGCATCGAAGCCGAACTGGGCTATCCCGTCTTCGTCAAGCCGGCCAACTTGGGTTCCAGCGTGGGCATCAACAAGGCTGCGGACCGGCAGCAGTTGGCGGCGGCCCTGGCCGAGGCGGCGGAGTACGACGGCAAACTGGTGGTGGAGAAAGGGCTCAACAAGCCCCGGGAGCTGGAAGTCAGCATTTTGGGCAACCACGACCCGCAAGCCTCGGTGCCGGGGGAAATCGTGCCCGGCGCAGAGTTTTACGACTACCGGGCCAAGTACATCGACGACACGTCGGAACTGCTCATCCCGGCGCCGGTGCCCGGGGATGTGGCCCAGGAGACCCGCCGTCTGGCCATTGCGGCCTACAAGGCCCTGCATTGCGAGGGCCTGTCCCGGGTGGACCTGTTCCTGACGGACCAGGGCGAACTGTACCTGAACGAGATCAACACCATTCCCGGCTTCACCAGCATCAGCATGTACCCCAAGCTGTGGGAAGCCACCGGCCTGCCCTACACGGACCTCATCGACCGGCTCATCCGGCTGGCCGTAGAACGTTGGCAGGACAAGCAGCGCAACCGCACCAGCTACGACGCCGCCGGCTGAGGGGCCGGCCGGTCCGGAAGCCCGGTGACCGGAAGTCCCGGGGACAGGCATTGACTGCCCACCATAGAAAACTAGTATGATGGCTTTGGCAAGACGGCATTTGCCGGGTGCAACGGCCTGGGGGGAGGGGCTGCTTTGGCCGACTGCATTTTCTGCGACATCGTGCGGGGTCGTGTACCCGCCGAAGTAGTCTACGAAGACGATTTGGTGATGGCCTTCCATGACATCAATCCCCAGGCGCCCGTCCATGTGCTGATCATCCCCAAGGAGCACGTGGCCGGCGTGCTCGACCTCAGTGATGATCATGAGGCCGTGGCGGGGCGGATTCAAACGGCAGCCGCCAAAATCGCCCGCCAGTTGGATGTGGCCGACCGCGGCTTCCGCCTGGTGGCCAACTGCGGTTCCGACGGTGGGCAGACCGTATTCCACCTGCATTATCATCTCCTGGCCGGGCGGGCGCTGCGATGGCCGCCCGGTTGAAACACTTCGGTGTTGATGGGGCGGAAGGGGGGATGTTCAGTGGCCGAGGTGACTCGTGGTCAAGATGAGCCCCTCGACGCTGCCCTGCGCCGCTTCCGCCGCCAACTGCAGAAGTCCGGCATATTATCGGAGTATCGTCGCCGCCAGCGGTACGAGAAGCCCAGCGTCCGGCGCAAGAAGAAGTCCGACGCAGCCCGCAAGCGGCAGCGGCGACGCTAGGAAAGTGGCCTTGGCGAGGAAAGTTCACTCTCTGCTGGCAGTTTTCGCCTGGTGCCTGGTCATGTTTATGGCCACGGCACCGGGCGTTTTTGCCCAAGGGGCCGGGGAGGAAGTTTTCGTCATCCCCATCCACGGGCCCGTGGAGCCCGGTCTGGCCCGGTTTGTGGCCCGGGGCCTGGCGGAGGCCGAATCGGCCGGTGCCGCCCTGGTCATATTCGACATCAATACCTTGGGCGGCCGGGTGGACGCCGCCTTCGACCTGCGGGACTTGATCATGGCCTCGCCGGTGCCTACGGCGGCCTTCGTCTCCCAGCGGGCATTGTCGGCCGGGGCGCTGATCGCCCTGGCCGGGGAATCCTTGTACATGGCGCCGGGCGCCACCATGGGCGCGGCGGAGCCCCGGCCTTTGGACGCCAAGATATTGTCCACGGTCCGCTCGGAGTTTGAAGCCACGGCCACGGCCCGGGGCCGGGACCCCCAGGTGGCCGCCGCCATGGTGGATTCATCGGTGGCCATCGAGGGCTTGTCCCGACCCGGTGAGATACTGACCTTGACGGCGGAGGCAGCTCAGGCAGCGGGCTTCATCGACGGCATCGCCGCCCACCGGCGGGACGTGCTGGCGGCGGAAGGCCTGTCCGGCGCCGGCTTCACCACCGTCGGCCCCAACACCGCCGAGCATCTGGCCCGGTGGGTGACCCATCCCATCGTGGCCGTCCTGCTGTTCACCTTCGGCTTGATCGGTTTGATCACCGAGGTGGTGACGCCGGGCTTCGGCCTGCCGGGAGCCTTGGGGCTCACCTTCCTGGCCCTCTTCTTCGGCGGCCACCTGCTGGCGGGCATCGGGGGCTGGACGGCCGCCGCCCTGCTGATCCTGGGACTTGTTCTCCTGCTGGTGGAAGTGTTCGTGCCCGGGTTCGGCGCCTTCGGCTTCGGCGGCCTGCTGGCCATCGCCGCCGCAGTTCTGTTCATGGCGCCCACTCCGGCCCAAGGGGTGCGCATCTTGATTATCGGCCTGGCCGGCACCGTGGTGGCGGCGGTGATTTTGTTCCGCACCGGGAGGGGCCGGGCCGTATGGCGACGTCTAACCTTGGCGGAAGCCCTCACCGAGGAGAAGGGCTTTTCGGCCCAGGCCTACTCAGCGGATCTGGTGGGACGCCGGGGAGAGGCCTTAACGGTGCTGCGCCCTGCGGGCATCGCTCTGATCGATGGCCAGAGGTATGACGTGGTGACCGACGGGGCCATGGTGCCCAAGGGGACGCCCGTGGTGGTGGTGGAAGTCTCCGGCAACCGCATCGTGGTGAGCCCCGTGGAAGGGACGTGATGGTTTGGCCGAGTTGATCCTTTTCATCGTCATCGTTGTGCTGGGCTTGTCGGCCCTCCTCATCCTGTTCAACTTCATCCCGGTGGGCCTGTGGATCGCCGCCTTCGCCGCCGGCGTCCGCATCAGCCTCCTGACTCTCATCGGCATGCGGCTGCGGCGGGTGGTGCCGGCGGTCATAATCAACCCCCTGATCAAGGCCGTCAAGGCGGGCCTGGACCTGAACATCAATCAATTGGAAGCCCACCACTTGGCCGGGGGCAACGTGGACCGGGTGGTCAACGCCTTGATCGCCGCCCAGCGGGCGGGCATTCCCTTGAGTTTTGAGCGGGCCGCCGCCATCGACCTGGCGGGGCGGGATGTGCTGCTTGCCGTCCAGATGAGCGTCAACCCCAAGGTCATCGAGACGCCCTTCGTGGCGGCGGTGGCCAAGGACGGCATCGAGGTGAAGGCCATGGCCCGGGTGACCGTCAGGGCCAACATCGACCGCCTGGTGGGCGGCGCCGGGGAAGATACCATCATCGCCCGGGTGGGCGAGGGCATCGTCACCACCATCGGTTCGTCGGAAGATCATAAAGCGGTGCTGGAAAATCCCGACCGCATCTCGGCCCTGGTGCTGGAAAAAGGCCTGGACGCCGGCACCGCCTTTGAAATTTTGTCCATCGACATCGCCGACGTGGATATCGGCCGGAACATCGGCGCCGAACTCCAGAGCGACCGGGCCGAGGCCGACAAGCGCATCGCCCAGGCCAAGGCCGAGGAGCGGCGGGCCATGGCCGTAGCCGCCGAACAAGAGATGAAGGCCAAGGTGCAGGAAATGCGGGCGAAAGTGGTGGAGGCCGAAGCCCTCATTCCCCAGGCGGTGGCGGAAGCCCTGCGGGCGGGCAACATCGGCGTCATGGACTGGTACAATTTGCGGAACCTGCAGTCGGATACGGAAATGAGGAGCTCCATCGCCCGGGCCACGGAGCCGGAAGGCGCCGATCCCATCCAGGAGGACCAGGATGGAGTTTGATTCCCGGATCATAATCCTGCTGCTCTGGCTGGTGTACACCCTGTTCCGGCGCGGGCGGGACTTGAGCCGTTCCGCCCCGGGCACCGGCCGGGGGCAGCGGCGGCCCCGGCCTGCCGGTCCCCGGTCGGCTCCCCGGCGGCCTGGTCCTGCCGTGCCTCCGGACCCGGAGGCCCCTGCCCCGGCGATGCGGCCCGCGATGCAGCAGATGCCGGCGGCAAGACCGGAAGCCGTAGGCGGGCGACCTTCGCCGGTAGTTGAGTTGGAACTGGAGCCGGCGGGACGTGTCCCGGACTCTGTTGCAGCGGAAGCCGACCCTGGTGACCAGGCGCCGTCTAAACCCCAGGCTGCCCGGCGGCCGCGGCGCCTGCTCTTGGACCGCCCGGTGGAGGGCATCGTCTGGCAGGCGGTGCTGGGCCCGCCCCGGGCCCAGCGGCCGTGGCGGCCCAGGCTGCCGGGCCCCTTCCCGACACCCCCTGAAACCACTCCTGATTTGTAGCTCCATGGCCGTTTCGGGCCTGCATCCTGCAGCCCGCGGCCGGGTGGCCAAGGCATTCCCCCACACCTTCAGCCATAAGGTGGAATAGACTGGGGCAGCAGCAGCCCAGGCATGCCGTCGACAGGGTTGAAGGAGGGATGCCCGTGCCGAAGCCGCCTTTACGGTCCCGGCTGGCTGAACTCCTCGATATGCCCAGGGACGTAGTTCTCAACTTACCCCGCATCAGTGTGGTGGGCGATCTTCAAGTGCTGGTGCAGAACCACCGGGGAGTCAAGGAGTACACCCCCGAGCGGGTGATCATCGGCATGGAGAGCGGCCTCATCGTCATCTCCGGCCGGGAGCTGGTCATCAGCAACATCCATGTGGAGGAGATCACCATCACCGGCCGCCTGGACGGGGTCCAACTGTTGCGGTCGCAAGGCTAGGGGTGCAGCCCTTGCCCTTTTGGTATTCCTTGCTGGGCTTTGTCCGCATCCGCATCAGCGGGGACATGCCGGAGCGCCTAGTCAATCTGTGCCTGGCGCACGGCATCCCCTTGCGGCAGCTGGTTTGGCGGGAGTCGGTGGTGGAAGCCCTGGTGCCGGGCAGGGATTTCCGGCTGCTGCGGCCCTTGGCCAAGCGGGCCCGGGTGCGGGTCCGCATCATCGGCCGCCACGGGCTGCCCTTCACCTGGCGGAGCCTCGCCCGGCGCCGCCTCGCCTTGGCCCTGGCGGGCCTTACCCTCGTCGGATTGTATGTCATGTCTCTCTTCGTCTGGTTCGTGGACGTCACCGGGCCCTTCCAGCACGTCCGGCAGGAAGAAGTCCGGCAGGTGCTGGCGGATCTGGGCCTGAAGCCCGGCGTCTTCCGGCCGGCCATCGACCGGCGGGAGATGGCCCGGCAGTTGGTGCTGCGCCTGCCGGCCTTGGCCTGGGCCTACGTGAACTTCCAAGGCACCCGGGCCGTGGTGGAAATCGTGGAGCGCACCCTGCCCCCGGAAACCCCGCCTGCGGGCCCCGGCCACTTGGTGGCCCGGCGGGCGGGCGTGATCGAGGAAATTCTGGTGCTCAGCGGCGAGGCCCAGGTGGAGGTGGGGGACACGGTGGCCGAAGGGGACGTGCTCATCAGCGGCCTCCTCATGGCTCCCGCCCCCATGGAGCAGCCGCCGGCGCCCGGGGCCGAGCCTCCCCCGCCCCAGCGCTTCGCCTGGCTCCAGGCCAAGGGGAGGGTGCTGGCCCGCACTTGGTACCACGACTACTGGGAAGCCCCCTTGGTGCAGGAAATAAAGACCCGCACCGGCGGCAGCGCCCGCCGCTATCATTTGGAAGTGGGCAACCGGGAAATTTACTTGGCGGGGCCTGCCCGGACTTCTTATTCCCATTACGAAGTGGAACGCACGGCCAGGGGCTTGGATTGGTCCTTGGGGCCCGTGCCCCTGCGGTTCCGGCTGGTCAAGACGGAATTTTTCGAACTGGAGGTGCATCGCCGCACCTTGCCCCCGGACCGGGTGCGGCAGGAGGCGGAGCGGGTGCTGCGGGACCGGGTGCTGGGGGCCATTCCCATGGAGGCCCGCATCGTGGATGTCCGGTCGGAAGTGGTCCAGCACGGTGAAGATTTCATCGGCGTGCGGTTGATGGTGGAATGCTTGGAGGACATCGGCCGGTTCATGCCCTGGACGCCGGCGGAGGATCTGCCCCCGGATGCGCCGGTGGGCTGACGACGGCGCCCGGCATAGGAAATCGCCATAGCCTTAGATTGACAACGGCCTTGCTGTTTGTGGACAGCAAGGTTTATAGTATTATTTCATAGCGGTGAAACCACTGCTAAGCATCTTTTAAGCCCTGCGGTTGCGGAAGGAGGCTGGCCACGGCGGCTGCCAAGCCTGTTCAAAAGGAGTCCGACCAGTTGACCACCGTTCATCTGGTGTTGGATGACAACGACCAGGCCATGGGCCTGTTTGGCCATTCGGATGTCCACCTGCGGGCCATCGAGCGGAAGTTTCCCGTGCGGCTGGTGGCCCGGGGCAGCAATCTCATCATCGAAGGCCCTCCCGCCGCTGTGCAACGGGTGCAGCGGCTTTTCCAGGAGTTGATCGATGTGTTGAGCCGGGGACACCGCCTCACGGAGCAAGATGTGGAGGCGGCCATCAACATGGCCGCCATGGATGAAGAGGCCATCGGCTCCATCCTGGGGGACACGGTCATCATGACCAAGCGGGGCCGGCCCGTCCGCCCCAAGACCGCAGGACAGAAGGAATACCTGGAGGCCATGCGCCGGTCCAGCATGGTGTTCGCCATCGGGCCGGCGGGCACGGGCAAGACCTACTTGGCCGTGGCCATGGCCGTGGCCGCTTTGAAGAAGGGCCAGGTCCACCGGATCATCCTGACCCGCCCCGCGGTGGAGGCAGGGGAGAAGCTGGGCTTCCTGCCCGGCGACCTGCAGGAGAAGGTCAACCCCTACCTGCGGCCCCTGTACGACGCCCTGTACGACATGCTGGGGCTGGAAACGGTGGAGCGGTACATGGCCCGGGGCATCATCGAGGTGGCGCCCTTGGCCTACATGCGGGGCCGCACCTTGGAGGACTCCTTCATCATCCTGGACGAAGCCCAGAACACCACCCCGGAGCAGATGAAGATGTTCCTGACCAGGATGGGCGCCGGCTCCCGGGTGGTGGTGACGGGCGACATCACCCAGGTGGACCTGCCCAAAGCCCGCTATTCCGGCCTCCACGAAGTGCGCACCGTGCTGTCGGGGGTCGAAGGCATCACCTTCATCTACCTGTCGGAAACCGACGTGGTGCGCCATCCCCTGGTCCAGCGGATCATCAAGGCCTACGAATCGTTCGAGGCGGAGCAGGGTCCCGCCGACGACGCAGCAGCGGCAGACGATACACCTTAGGAACCCGCCATGTCTTGGACACGCAGCCTGGATTCCATTCGTGAACGCATTTCCGGCTTTTTGCAGAGGGCCAATGCCGCCGGGGCCTCCTGGCATCGACCCGTGCTGGCGGTGGCGCTGGTGGCCGTCTTGACCTTCTACTTTGCCGTCTCCTTCATTCCCGGCCGGGTGGACGTGGAGGTGGACCTGCCGTCCCCCCAGTCCTTCAAGGCTCCCTTTGACATGATCGACCGCCCCACCACGGAGCGGCTGCGGCGGGAGGCGGCGGAGCGCATCCCCGACTTGTACGAGCCCGATCCTGAAGTGGATGAAAGCGTGATGGCCCGGCTGGAGGAGGATTTCGCCGTCCTGCGGGACGTGGCCGCCGTGCCCGACCTGGCCCCCGAGCAGCAGGCGGCCCTCTTGGAGCATGAGATGGGCATCGCGTTCACCGAAGATGTGGTGCAAGGCGTGCTCCAATTGACGCCCCGCACCATCGACCTGCTGGAGAACACCGCCCGGACCATCATGGCGGACATGCTGGCCCAGGGGATCCGGGCGGAAGAATTGGAAAGCGCCCGCCACCGGGTGCCGGAAGCGGTGCGCATCTACGAATTCGACCGGCCCGCCACCGTGTTCCTCAGCCTGCTGCTGCAAAACCGGCTCCAGGCCAACCTGGTGTTCAACGAGGAAGCCACCCTGGCCGCCCGGGAGCAGGCCCAGGCGTCGGTGGAGCCCCGCATTATCCGCCGGGACGAGATCATCGTCTTCGAGGGCGAGCGCATCACCGAGGATGACCTGGTGCGGCTGCGGGACGCGGGGCTGCTGCGGCCCGACGCCGCCTATCCCAGCGTCGCCGGCGCCCTGCTCATGTCGGTGGTCCTGGTGGGCCTGACGGCCGGGTACTTGCGGTTTTTCGAACCTGAGACCATGGGGCGGACCATAAGGCTGGTGCTGCTGGCCTTGATCGTGGTCAGCACCCTGGTGGTGGCCCGGTTCACCTGGCTCATTTCCGGCTACGCCATGCCCACGGCGGCGGGGTCCATGCTGCTGGCCCTGCTTCTGAGCCCCCAGGTGGCCATCTTCGCCACCGTCCTCATGGCCGCCACCCTGGGCATCGTCACCGGCGGCCAGCTGGTCCTGGCCCTGGTGGTGCTGGTGGGCGGCCTGGTGGGCATTTTCAGCGTGACCCGGGTGGGCCAGCGGTCGGACCTGATGCGGGCCGGCCTGTACGTGGGCCTGGTCAACGGCTTGATGATCATCACCTGGCTGCTGCTCCACGGGGCGGGCAACCTGCTGGAGATGGCCCTGTGGCGGGACGTCCTCTGGGGCGTGGCCTCGGGGGTGGTTTCGGCCGTGCTGACCATCGGCTCCCTGCCCTTCCTGGAAACCTTCTCGGGCATTTTGACCCCCGTCCGCCTGCTGGAGCTGGCCAATCCCGACCAGCCCCTGCTGCGGCGGCTCCTGGTGGAAGCGCCGGGGACGTATCACCATTCCATCATGGTGGCCAACCTGACGGAGGCGGCGGTGGAGCGGGTGGGGGGCAACTCCCTGCTGGCCCGGGTGGGGGCCTACTACCACGACATCGGCAAGCTGAAGCGGCCCTATTTCTTCGCCGAGAATCAATTCGGCGGGGAAAACCCCCACGACAAGATCAACCCCAACTTGAGCGCCTTGATCATCACGGCCCACGTCAAGGACGGGGTGGAGATGGCCCGGGAGCACCGGCTGCCGGCGGAACTGATCCGCTTCATCCAAGAGCACCACGGCACCATGCGGGTCCAGTACTTCTACAACAAGGCCATGGAAGAAACGGGGGGCGAGGGGCTGCTGGAGGAGAACTTCGCCTACCCGGGCCCGGTGCCCCAGACCCGGGAGACGGCCATCTGCATGCTGGCCGACTCCGCCGAGGCGGCGGTCCGGGCCATGACCAAGCCCACCCCGGGCCGCATCGAAGCCACGGTGCGCAAGATCATCAAGGACCGGCTCAACGACGGGCAGCTGGACCGCTGCGATTTGACCCTGAAGGACCTGAATCTGATAGCCGATACCTTCACCCAGATCTTGAACGGCATTTTCCACGCCCGCATCGAGTATCCCGAGCCGCCGGCCCTGCCCCGGGGCAAAGAGGCGACGAAAGGCACGGGGACCGACCATGGGCGGTAGCACCGGCCAAGTGCGGGTTGAGGTGATGGTTGCCCATTGGGACGACGCCCCGCCGGTGCCCCAGGAGATCGTCCAGGGCATGACGGCGGCGGTGGAGGCGGCGGTGCAGGCCCACGCACCCCCCGGCCGGTGGCTCTTGGACCTGACCTTGACGGGCGACGGGTCCATGGCGGAGATCAACGAGAAATACCGGGGCCGGGGGGAAACTACCGATGTGCTGGCTTTCCCCCAATGGTCGCCGGAGGAGTGGGCGGCCATGGGCGACCAGGGGCCGCCGGGCGACGCCGGGGGGCCTGAGGCCGAGCCCCTGGGTGACGTGGTGGTGAATCTGGCCGCCGCCCAAAGGAGCGCTGAGGCCTACGGCCATTCCCTGGCCCGGGAGTGCGCTTTCTTGGCCGTCCACGGCACCTTGCACCTGCTGGGCTTCGATCATGGGGACGAGGCCGCCGCCGCCCGCATGGAGGCGGCGACGGAAGCGGTGCTGGCTCCCCTAGGGCTGCGGAGGGGGGAGTAGCCGTGCTCCCGAAACGGACCATCTGGCAGGCTTTTCTTTATGCCTGGCGTGGCTTTGCCCACACGTGGCGCTCCCAGCCCAACATCCGGGTCCAGTTCGGTGCGGCGGTGGCGGTGGTGGCCGCGGCCCGCTGGCTGGGCTTGAATAGGAGCGCAGTGGTGCCCCTCCTGCTGGCCATCGGCCTGGTCATCTGCATGGAGGCCGTCAACACCGCTGTTGAGACGGCGGTGGACTTGGCCACCCGTGACGTGCACCCCCTGGCCCGCCTGGCCAAGGACGTGGCCGCCGGCGCCGTGCTGTGGGCGGTGGTGGTGGCCGTGGCGGTAGGGTTTTGGATCTTCGGCCCCCATCTGGGGCGGCTGCCCGCCGCCGTCGCCCAGCGCTGGCAGCAGCAGCCCCTGGAGGTGGCGGCAGCCGGCGGGGTCGTGGTGTTGCTGCTGGCATCGGGTATCAGGCGATAGGGGGATGGCCTTGGCACAATTGCGCAGGTATTTCGTCACCGGGTTGGCCGTCCTGGCGCCCATCCTGGGCTCCCTTTGGGTGCTGGTCACGGTGTTCCGCCTTGCCGACGGCCTCATCGGCCAGTTCCTGCCCCCGCCCCTGCGCATTCCGGGGCTGGGCCTGCTGCTGACCCTCCTGGTGGTGCTGGGCACCGGCGTCCTGGCCACCAACATCATGGGCCGCAAGATCATCCAATGGACGGAATGGGTTTTCAGCCGCCTGCCCTTTGTCCGGGGCATCTACAGCACCTTCCGCCAGTTGGTGGATGTGGTGTCGCCGCCCGAAGGGACCGGCGGCTTCCAGCGGGTGGTGCTGGTGGAGTTTCCCCGGCCCGGCCTTTGGTCCTTCGGCCTGGTGACGGGTGAAAGCGGCGGCGAGATGCGGCGCCGGCTGGACACCGATTTGCTTCACGTTTTCGTGCCCACCACGCCCAATCCCACCTCGGGCTACCTGATGATCGTGCCCCGACGGGACGTGGTTCCCCTGGACATGTCCGTCCAGGACGCCATGCAGGTCATCGTTTCCGGCGGCGTCATCGTCCCGCCGGAAAAGGACGCCCCGCCCGGCCATGGGCCGGCGGTGGGTGAACAGGACCGTCAAAATGCTGGAGGGGAAGAGGAACGCCGGTGAACCGTGGGAAACAGGGAGCCCCAGCGAGGCTGTTCATAGTTTTTGTTTTCATCCTGCTTGTTACGGCATTGGTGGTGGCGGGCTGCGGCGGCGGCTCGGGAGGCGACCCGGCCGTCGATGACAACGGCGGCACAGCCGACCCCGGCCAGGATCCCGTTGTGGAGGAGCCTCCAGGACCGCCTGCCTTCTTCCCCGCCCTGAGGCCGGGCCAGGTGCGCCATCCCCTGACGGGCCTGCCGGTAGACAGAAAAGAACTGGCCTACCCCTACAGCCTGGTGGTCATCGGCAACAACCCCCGGGCCCGGCCCCAGTCGGGCCTGCCGGCGGCCGACCTGGTGTACGAAGTGCCCGCCGAAGGGGGCATCACCCGGTTTCTCGCCCTGTTCCGGGCCGGCCGGGCCGATCCCATCGGGCCGGTGCGCAGTTCCCGGACGTACATTTTGGACCTGGCCCGGGAGTGGGAGGCGGTGCTGGCCCATGTGGGGGGCAGCCCCGGCCACTACGAAGCGGTGGGCAGGAGCGGCGTGAAGGTTTTTGACGACCGGGGCGCTTCGGGCGCCGGGGTGTTCTGGCGGTCGGGGTCCCGCCGGGCGCCCGACAACTTGTACACCAGCACGGCCCGGCTGCGGCAGAAGATGGAAAGCCTCGGCCTGGAGGCCCCGGCCGTCGAGCGGCAGCCTTTCCGCTTCGTGACGCCGGATCGCCTGCCGGCGGGTGAGGAGGCCCTGGAAGTGGTCATCCGGCGTCCCGGGGCCGGCGGGGAAGTAATTTACCGTTACGATGAGGAAATGTACCGTTACGAGCGGCACCTGGGCTCCGCAGCCCACGTGGATCGGGAATCGGAGCAACCCTTGACGGCCAGGTCGCTGCTCATCCAGTTCGTTCCCGTCCGGGCCATCCCGGGTGACACCGAGGGGCGCCTCGACGTGGACTTGGTGGGCGAGGGGCGTCTCCTCATCGCCACCGGGGGCACGGTGCGGGAAGGCAGGTGGCGCAAGGACCAGCGGACCGCCCCTACGGCTTTCCTGGAGGAGAGGGGCGGGCCGGCGACCTTGCTGCCCGGTCAAGTGTGGATCCTGATGGTGCCTGTCGGGACGGAGGTGGAATGGGCAAGTGGCTCCGGCGACGAGTCCCCGGGAACATGAGCAGGAGTTTCGCTCCGGCTTTGTGGCCGTCATCGGCCGGCCCAACGTGGGCAAGTCCACCCTGGTGAACCGGCTGGTGGGCCGCACGGTGGCCATCGTCTCCGACAAGGCCCAGACGACCCGCCACCGGATCATGGGCGTGGTCCACCTGCCCGCTGCCCAGATCGTGCTGCTGGACACCCCGGGCATTCACCGGCCCCGCCACCTGCTGGGCCGCTGGATGCTGCAGGTGGCCGAGCGCTCCCTTAAGGACGCTGACTTGGTCTTGTTCATGGTGGACGGCAGTTCCCGGCGGCCCGGCCCCGGCGACACCCATGTGGCCCAGCGGGTGGCGTCGGCCCGGGCCCGGGCGGTGCTGGTCATCAACAAGATGGACCTGGTGCCCCCCGGCGAAGGGCCGGCGGTGACGGCAGCCTACGAGGAACTGGGCGACTTCGTGGACACGGTGCCCATTTCGGCCAGGACCGGCGCCGGCACCGACCGGCTGCTGGAACTCATCGTCGACCACCTGCCGCCGGGCCCGCCCTACTTCCCGCCGGGGATGCACACCGACCAGCCCGAGCGGGTGCTGGCGGCGGAATTCATCCGGGAGCAGGTGCTCCACCTGACCCGGGATGAAGTGCCCCACGCCGTGGGGGTGGACATCGAAGAAATGACCCCCCGCAGCGGGGGCAAGGTGTACATCCGGGCGGTAATCTACGTGGAGCGGGAATCCCAGAAAGGCATCTTGATCGGCCAGGGGGGAAACCTGCTGAAGGCCGTGGGCAGCGGGGCCCGGGAGCGCATCGAGACCCTGCTGGGGGAGCCGGTCTACCTGGACCTCTGGGTCAAGGTGAGCAAGAAGTGGCGGGACCGGGCCGGCAGCCTCCGGGCCTTGGGCTTCCGGCAGGAATAGCAAGATGTCCGGCTATCGGGTAGACGCCGTCATCATCAAAAGCCAGCCCTTGGGGGAAGCCGACCGCCTGGTGACCTCCTACACCCGGCAGCGGGGGCGGCACCGGGCCGTGGCCCGGGGAGCCCGCCGGTCCCGCAGCCGCCTGGGAGCCTGCCTGCAGCCCTTCGTCCACGCCCAGTTGTACTGCTGGAAGGGCCGCAGCCTGGACGGCATCAGCCAGTGCGCCGTTCAGGATGGCTTCGCCGCCGTCAGGGAGAGCCTGTCGGGGGCGGCGGCGGCCGCTTACATGTGCGAACTGGTGGACGGCCTGACCCAGGAGGCCGACCCGGACCCCCACGTTTTCGACCTGTTCTTGATGGGGCTCCACACGCTGAACGAAACCGTCGCCCACCAAGGAGGCGAGGTGCCGGTGGCCTGGCCCCAGGACGGCCCCTTGGAGCGGCTGCTGCTGGCTTTCCAATGGAAGCTCCTCACATTGAAAGGCTTTGGCCCCTCCTTCGACCGGTGCGCTGCCTGCGGCCGCCGGCCCCAGGGGGGAGCCCTCCCGGCTAAGGTGCATTTTTCACCGGGCGAGGGCGGGCTCTTGTGCCGGCCCTGCCGGGGGGCGGGCAACGGCACCCTGTACCCCGCTCGCCGGGATGCGGTGACGGCCATCGACACCTTGATCCGGCAGCCCTTGACGGCGGCGGTGGGCTTGGCGGTGCCCCCCGGGGCGGTGAAGGATTTGTTCAGCCTGAGCCACACCTATCTGACCTGGGTGCTGGAGCGGCCCCTGCAGTCCACCGCCTTTCTGGAAGTGCTGGGTACCGGTGCAAAATAAGACCGGGCCCGGCAGGCCATACTAATTGCCAAGGCGTGGCAGTGGGCGGGCTTCGTTCGTTGACAGGGGCCCGGGGCTTTGCTAACTTAGGGGAGAATTCGCCTTTTTGTACCTTTGCAAAGATGAATCCGCTCTGGCTGTGATGGGAAGGAGTAGCCGGGACAAGCCGTCCGGAGCGAGCCGGCGATGGTGGGAGGCCGGTGGCGGCCCCCGGTGAATGGCGTCCCTGAGCCTTATCCCTACGAGGTGGGCCCTGCTTGGGTTGGCGGGCGGCCAGGCGCCGCGCCCCGGCATGGGCCAACCAGGGTGGGACCGCGGGCATCCAAGTTTGGAACCCGTCCCTGGCTTTGCCATGGGACGGTTTTTTATTTCCGCACCAAATTACTCGCGCTTTGGGAGGTGGTTGCTGCCGTGAACTTTCAAGAGATGATCATGGCCCTGGAGCAGTTTTGGGCCGACTACGGCTGCGTCATTTTCGCGCCCTACGACGTGGAGGTAGGCGCCGGCACCATGAACCCGGCCACCTTTTTCCGGTCCCTGGGCCCGGAACCGTGGAACGTAGCCTACGTGGAGCCGTCCCGCCGCCCGGCCGACGGCCGCTACGGGGAAAACCCCAACCGGCTTTACCAGCACTGGCAGTACCAGGTGATTTTGAAGCCGTCGCCCGACGACATCCAGGATCTTTACCTGGCCAGCCTGAAGCACCTGGGCCTGGATCCCAAGGACCACGACGTTCGTTTCGTGGAGGATAACTGGGAAGCCCCCACCCTGGGCGCCTAAAGCCTAGGCTGGGAAGTATGGCTGGACGGGATGGAGATCACCCAGTTCACCTACTTCCAGCAGGTGGGCGGCATGCCCCTGCAGCCCGTCTGCGGCGAGTTGACCTACGGCCTGGAGCGGATCGCCGCCTACATCCAAGGGGTGGACAACGTCTTCGACCTGGTGTGGACCGGCAATGTGACCTACGGGGAAGTGTTCCGCCGGGCCGAGTTCGAGCATTCCACCTACAGCTTTGAAAAGGCCAAGGTTCCCCTGCTCCGGCAGTGGTTCGAGCAGTTTGAAGAAGAAGCCCGGGTCAACCTGTCGGAAGGCCTGGTGCAGCCCGGCTACGACTTTGTCCTGAAATGCTCCCACCTGTTCAACCTGCTGGATGCCCGGGGGGCCATCAGCGTGGTGGAGCGCCAGGAACTCATCGGCCGCATCCGCCGCCTGGCCCGGCAGGCTGCCGAAGCTTGGCTGGCCCAGCGGGAAGCCCTGGGCTTTCCCCTGTTGAACGGCGCGACGCCTAAGGATGAGGCGGCGGTAGGAGGTGTGGGGGCGTGAGCGACAAGAAGACGCTGGCTTTCGAAGTAGGCGTGGAGGAGATGCCGGCCCGGTTCGTGCCCGGCGCCATGGAGGCCCTGGCTGCGGGGGCCGAGGAGATGCTTAAGCGCCTGCGCCTGGACCGGTATGACCGGCTGGAAGTGCTGTCCACCCCCCGGCGCCTGATCTGGATGGTCTACGGCCTGCCCGCCGTCCAGGAGGAAGGGGAGACGTGGGTGCGGGGGCCCAGCCGCCAGGCTGCCTTCGACGCCGACGGCAAGCCCACCCAGGCCGCCCTGGGCTTCGCCCGCAGCCAGGGCATCGAGCCCGAAGACTTGGAGGTGCGGGATACGGACCAGGGCACCTACGTCTTCGCCCGGAAGGTGGAGGCCGGCCGGCCCGCCGGTGAAGTGCTGGCGGAGCCCCTGGCGGAGCTGGTGCTGGGGCTGCCCTTCCCCCGGCCCATGCGCTGGGGCCACGGCGAGATCCGCTTCATCCGGCCCATCCGCTGGCTGGTGGCCTTGCTGGATGAGGAAGTGCTGCCGGTAGTCATCGGCAACGTGACGGCCGGCAACCAGACCCGGGGGCACCGCACCTTGAACCCCGGCCCCCATACGGTGAAGACGGCCGCCGACCTGCCCGGCCTGCTGCGGGACATCGGCCTGGAGCCCGACGTGGAGGCAAGGCGGCAGAAAATCGTGGAGCAGGCCGAGAAGGTGGCCGCGTCCCTGGGCGGGAAGGCGGTCATTTACGACGACCTGCTCACCGAAGTCACCCACCTGGTGGAAACGCCCACCGCCTTTTACGGCAGCTTCGATCCCGCCCACCTGGACTTGCCGGCGGAACTCCTCATCACCGTCATGAAGGTGCACCAGCGCTACTTCCCCGTGGCCAAGGAAGGCGCCGAAGATGGTGAAGCGCCGGAACTGCTGCCCCACTTCATCGGTGTGTGCAACGGCGACGATCGCAACCTGGACACGGTGCGCCGGGGCAACGAGCGGGTCATCGCCGCCCGGCTGGCCGACGCCCGCTTCTTCTACAAGCAGGACCAGAACCGTCCCCTGGCCGACTACGTGCCAGAACTGGCCCGCATCAGCTTCCGGGAGCGGCTGGGGACCATGCTGGACAAGACCCACCGCCTGGAGCGGCTGGTGGCGGAGTTGTGCGACTACCTGGGCGTGGAAGGGGCCGGCAAGGAGCGGGCCCTTAGGGCCGCCACCTTGACCCGGGCCGACTTGAGGACCCAGGTGGTGTACGAGTTTTCCGAACTGGAAGGGGTCATGGGCCGCCATTACGCCCGCCTCAGCGGCGAGCCGGAGGAAGTGGCCCAGGCTCTGTACGAGCAGTACCTGCCGCCCCCCGGCAGCCGGGGCGACGATCCGGCGGACCTGCCTGCCACCATGGCGGGCACCCTGCTGGCGGTGGCCGACCGGGCCGACACCCTGGCCGGCAGCTTCGCCATCGGGCTGGAGCCCACCGGTTCTGAAGACCCCTTCGGCCTGCGGCGACAGGCGGCCGGCCTGCTCATCGTGCTGGCCAAGCGGGGCATCAGCGTTCCCTTGCGGGAGTTGTTCGAAAAGGCCCTGGCGGGCTATGGCCGGATTGAAGGGGCCGGCGACCCCGCCGCCACCATGGACCGGCTGCTGGAATTCTGCCGGGTGCGTCTGGAAGGCCAGATGCGGGACGCAGGCCTGCGCCCCGACGTCATCGACGCCGTCCTGGCCCGGGATTGGACCGACATTCCCGACGTGTGGGAGCGGGCCCGGGCCGTCACCCGCCTGCTGGAGACCGATCACCTGGACGATGTGGTCACCGTGTACCGCCGGTCCCACAACCTGGCCCGGCAGGCCGACGACCGGCCGGTGGACCGGTCCCTCCTGCAGGAGGCGGCCGAAGTGGCCCTCCACGACAGCCTGCTGACCGTGGGGCCCGAGGCCGAGGCCGCCCGGGCCGGAGGAGACTACGACCAGTTCTTCCGCACCGTGGCCCGGCTGCGGGAAGAAGTGGACGCCTTCCTGGACGGGGTGCTGGTCATGGCTCCCGAGGCCGACGTCCGGGCCAACCGCCTGGCCCTGCTGCGGTCCATCGAGGGCCTGCTGGGACCCGTGGCCGACCTGTCCCGCTTAGCGGTCTAGGGGGCGGGCCGGCCCAAGCAGGGACCGGGTCGCCCGGCGTCGAACAAACCGAACAAAATCCACCTGGAGCCGCCGGTCTACCGGCGGCTTTCCCATCCAGTGGGGTCCGGCAGGGTGGGGGGCGCCCGGGTTGAACCTCAGGCTTGAAGAATTTAAAGAAGAAGTCCGCCGCCGCAACGATATCGTTGAGGTCATATCCCAAGATGTGCCCCTCCAGCGGCGGGGGCAGAATTTCGTCGGGCTGTGTCCCTTCCATCAGGAGCGGACACCGTCCTTCAACGTGTCGCCCGAGCGGCAGATGTACTACTGTTTCGGCTGCCATTCCGGTGGTGACGTTTTTCGTTATATAATGGAAGTGCGCCGGCTGGACTTTCGCGGCGCTTTGGAGTATTTGGCCCACCGGGTCGGGTTGACCGTCCCCCAAGCCGACTTGTCGCCCCAAGCCCGCCGTTTGCTGCGGCAAAAAGCCCGCTTGTACGAAGTTCTGGAAGCAGCCGCCCAGTGGTTTGAAGATGCCTTGCGCAGGCCGGAGGCCAAGGCGGCGCGCCGGTACTTGGTAGGGCGGGGCATGACGCCGGAAACGGCCCGCCGGTTCCGCATCGGCTGGGCTCCCGGGGAATGGTCGGCTCTGGCCGGCGCCTTGGGCCCCCGCTTCGGCATGGAGGCCCTGGCGGCGGCGGGGCTGGTGCTGCCCCGGCGGCAAGGGGAAGGATACTACGACCGCTTCCGCGGCCGGATCATCTTCCCCATCTGCGATCAGCAAGACAGGGTCATCGCCTTCGGCGGCCGGCTGCTGGGGCAGGCGGCCGACCAGGCCAAGTACGTGAACTCGCCGGAAACAATCCTGTTCAAAAAACGGTCTACATTATATGGTCTAGGCTTGGCCCTGCCCGCCATCCAGCGGACGGGCCGGGTGCTGGTGGTGGAGGGCTACACCGATGCCATCGCCTGTCATCAGGGGGGCATCGACTACGCCGTGGCGTCCATGGGGACGGCCCTGTCCCCCGAGCAGGCCGCCCTCCTGGCCCGGTACGGGCGCCAGATTTTCATCGCCTACGATGCCGACGGCGCCGGCCAGGCGGCCACCCTGCGGGGGCTGAACCAACTGGCGGCCCTGGGCGATGTGGACGTAAGGGTGGTTGCCCTGCCCGGGGGCGCCGATCCCGACAGCTTCATCCGCCAGCACGGCATCGAGGCCTTCCAGGCCATGCTGGAGGAGGCCATGCCCCTGCTGGACTGGCGCTTCGACCTGGCCCGGCAGCGGCACGACGAGGGCACGGTGGCGGGCAAGGTGCGCATCGTGGCCGAGGTGGCCCCCCTCCTGGCCCAAATGCCCCGGGGCGCGGCCCAGTCGGGCTACGTGGAAACCTTCGCCCAGCAGCTGGGCCTGCCGGCGTCGGCGTTGTGGGATGAAATCCGCAAGCTGGGGGCCGGGGCACGGGCCGGGCGGGCCGGGCATAAAACGCGCAATGGCCGGGATAATAATAGCGCTGTAAATGGCAGGACCGCCCAGTGGGGCCTGATCGAGCGTCTGGAGCAGTCCGGCGGAGCAGAGCAGACGTTGCTGCGGCTTTTGCTCCATTATCCCGAGATGGGGGTCCGGGTTTGGGATGAGATGGCTCCTGACGAATTTTCCTTGCCCGAATACCGGGACATAGCCCGGACCCTGGCGGCGGTGGGCGCCGGCTCCCATCCAGATGAAATGGAAGAAAGGAAAAGTGTCGGTCACACCGTATTGGACAGTGTAACCCTTCCGGCGGCCCGCCGTCTGGTGGCCCGCCTGGCGATGCAGGAGCCCCAGCTGCCCGGCGACCCTGAGGAAGTGCTGGGGGACTTGATCCTCGGGGCGAAACGGGATGCGTTGCACAACCAACACAACTGGGTCGCCGCCGAAATTCGGCGCTTGGAGGCCCAGGACCAAGAGGTGCCCATCCAGTTGATCCGCCTGGCAATGGAATTGGAACGCCGGTTTCGTGAACTGCAGGCCCAAGGGACGGCCCGCCTGTCCTACAGGCCGGGCAAAAGTCACAACAGGCCGGATCAAACCAGTACTGATGGGTGACAGGTAAGTCCGGTCCTGACGGGGAATAACAGGAACGAGTCTTAATAACTAATGGGGGGAAATTTTAATAGCTTGAATAATCTTAACGGTACTGTTCACAGGACGGCTGCTGAAAGTGCCGAGGAAGGGGGTGAGCCGGTGAGCAAAGATGCGAACAAGCTGCTGGAATTGGACGAAGTCAAGGAGCTGCTGGAGCGGGGGCGCCAGCAGGGTTCTCTGACCTACGACGAGATCATGGATGTGCTGGAAGAGGTCGATTTGTCCGAGGATCAAATCGAGGAGCTTTACGAGCAAATCGGTGAGCAGGGCATCGATCTCATCGGCGATGTTCCTTCCGGCACCGGCAAGCCCGACGACCGGAAGAGCGAGGACAAGAGGGCAGCCGAAGACGACTCGCCCATGGATGTGCCCGAAGGGGTTTCCATCGACGATCCGGTGCGCATGTACTTGAAGGAAATCGGCCGGGTGCCCCTGCTGACGGCCGAAGAGGAAGTGGAACTGGCCAAGCGGATCGAACAGGGCGATGAAGAAGCCCGGCGCCGGCTGGCCGAGGCCAACTTGCGCCTGGTGGTGAGCATCGCCAAGCGGTACGTGGGCCGGGGCATGCTGTTCCTGGATCTGATCCAGGAAGGCAACATGGGCCTGCTCAAAGCGGTGGAGAAGTTCGACTACCGCAAGGGCTTCAAGTTCAGCACCTATGCCACGTGGTGGATCCGGCAGGCCATCACCCGGGCCATCGCCGACCAGGCCCGGACCATCCGCATTCCGGTCCACATGGTGGAGACCATCAACAAGCTCATCCGGGTGCAGCGGCAGTTGCTGCAGGAGCTGGGCCGGGAGCCCACGCCGGAGGAGATCGCCGAGCAGATGGGCATCGACGGCGACAAGGTGCGGGAAATCCTGAAGATCGCCCAGGAGCCCGTTTCCTTGGAAACCCCCATCGGCGAGGAAGAGGACAGCCACCTGGGGGACTTCATCGAGGACGAGGATGCCCTGGCGCCGGCGGAAGTGGCCTCCTACACCCTGCTGCGGGAGCAGTTGGAGGATGTGCTGGATACCCTGACCCCGCGGGAGAAGCGGGTGCTGCGCCTCCGGTTCGGCTTGGACGACGGCCGGGCCCGCACCTTGGAAGAAGTGGGCCAGGTGTTCGGCGTCACCCGGGAGCGCATCCGGCAGATCGAAGCCAAGGCATTGCGGAAGCTGCGTCATCCCAACAGGAGCAAGAAGCTGCAGGATTACTTGGATTGACCGTCGGTCGACATAACAAATTATATGTGGGTACTTCCGTCATAGTGTCAGTAATCATCCATTCATTCATAGCAGAGGGGCGGGGAGAACTCCCGCCCCTCGGTTTTTAAAGGGGACTTATCCGGGAAGGAGGCAGGGTGATGGAGCGGGCTCCCTTGCGGCGGGTCTAACCGATTGGACTATGCCCATCATCGAGGAAGGCGGTGCCGAGGGCGCCGGCAGGGTCCGCCATATTTGCATCATTTCGGGCTGAGCCAGGGGATGGCCGTGGTGGCGTCCCAGGTGACGGAGGACCAACTGATCATTGAGAACCGGTTTACGTTGCCGTCGGAATGACCTTCCAACCGCCCGCAGGGTAGGGACCGGGTCAAGGTTCTTTGCTATACTGTCAAGGTGAGACCAATTACTAATTAAGTTTTGGAGGGAAGAATCACCGTATGGATGCCATGGATAACCCCACCAACGGCCAGACGCCTGCCGTCCACGGCAGCACCCTCGGGAAAGGCACCACCAATAAGCACTGGTGGCCCAACCGGTTGAACCTCAACCTCCTGCGCCAGCACGACCGCAAGTCCAATCCCATGGATGAGGATTTCGACTACGGCGAAGAGTTTCTCAAGCTGGATTATTACGCCCTCAAGGAAGACCTGCGCAAGCTGATGACCGACAGCCAGGACTGGTGGCCCGCCGACTACGGCCACTACGGCCCCCTGATGATCCGCATGGCCTGGCATGCTGCGGGCACCTACCGGGCCGGCGACGGCCGGGGCGGCGGCGGCACCGGCAACCAGCGGTTCGCTCCCCTCAACAGCTGGCCGGACAACGTCCTTCTGGACAGGGCCCGGCGCCTGCTCTGGCCCATCAAGAAGAAGTACGGCAACAAGATTTCCTGGGCGGACCTGATGATCCTGGCCGGCAACGTGGCCATGGAGTCCATGGGCGTCAAGCTCATCGGCTTCGGCGGCGGCCGGGAAGACATCTGGCATCCCGAAGAAGACATCTACTGGGGCCAGGAGACGGAATGGCTGGCCGATGAGCGCCACACCGGCGACCGGGAGTTGGAGAAGCCCCTGGCGGCCACCCAGATGGGCCTCATCTACGTCAACCCCGAAGGCCCCGGCGGCAAGCCCGACCCCGTCGCCAGCGCCAAGGAGATCCGGGAGACCTTCGCCCGCATGGGCATGAACGACGAGGAAACCGTGGCCCTCATCGCCGGCGGACACACCTTCGGCAAGACCCACGGCGCCGGCGACGCCAAGCATGTGGGCCCCAATCCCGAGGCGGCGCCCATTGAAAACATGGGCATCGGCTGGGTCAGCACCTACGGCAAGGGCAAGGGCCGGGACACCATCGGCAGTGGCCTGGAAGGCGCCTGGACCCCGACCCCCACCACGTGGGACCATTCCTACTTCGAGATGCTGTTCGGCTACGAGTGGTGGCTCACCAAGAGCCCGGCGGGGGCGTGGCAGTGGATGGTGGTGGATCCCGCCGACGAGCATATGGCCCCTGACGTAGAAGATCCTTCCATTAAGGTGCCCACCATGATGACCACTGCGGACATGGCCCTGCGCCACGATCCCATCTACGAGAAGATCGCCCGGCGCTTCTGGGAGAATCCCGACGAGTTCGCCGAGGCCTTCGCCCGGGCGTGGTTCAAGCTGACCCACCGGGATATGGGTCCCAAGGCCAGGTACCTGGGCCCCGAGGTGCCCGAGGAGGACTTCATCTGGCAGGATCCCGTCCCCGCCGTTGACTACCAACTGACCGACGAGGAAATCGAGCAGCTCAAGGCCGAGATTTTGAACTCCGGGCTGACGGTGACCGAACTGGTCATGACCGCCTGGGCGGCGGCCAGCACCTACCGGGACTCCGACAAGCGGGGCGGTGCCAACGGCGCCCGCATCCGCCTGGCTCCCCAGAAGGATTGGGAGGTCAACGAGCCCGAGAAGCTGGCCAAGGTCCTCCAGGTGCTGGAGACCATCCAGGACCGGCAGTCCAAGCCCATCAGCATGGCCGACCTTATCGTCCTGGGCGGCACGGCGGCGGTGGAGAAGGCTGCCCGGGACGCCGGCTTCGACATCAAGGTGCCCTTCACTCCGGGCCGGGGCGATGCCACCCAGGAGCAAACCGATGAGGAAAGCTTCCAGGTGCTGGAGCCCATCGCCGACGGCTTCCGCAATTACCTGAAGCAGCAGTACACTGTGTCGCCTGAGGAACTGCTCATCGACAAGGCCCAGCTGCTGAACCTGACGGCGCCGGAAATGACGGTGCTCATCGGCGGCATGCGGGCCCTGGGGGCCAACTACGGCGGCACCAAGCACGGCGTCTTCACCGACCGGGTGGGCGTCCTCACCAACGACTTCTTCGTCAACCTGCTGGACATGGGCACCGAGTGGAAACCCGTGGACTACAACCTCTACGAGGGCCGCGACCGGCAGACGGGCGAGGTGAAGTACACGGCCACCCGGGTGGACCTGATCTTCGGCGCCAACTCGGAGCTGCGGGCCATCGCCGAAGTGTACGCCCAGGACGACAACCAGGAGAAGTTCGTCCGCGACTTCGTCAAGGCCTGGGTCAAGGTGATGGATGCCGACCGCTTCGACGTCCGGCGGAAGAAGCTGATGGAGAAGGTGGGCGCCGGCGCCTGACGACCACCGCCCAACCAACGGCAGAGGCATTTAACAAGGAGAGAACCGCCCTGGGGCGGTTCTCTTCCTTCTTTTTAATTGAAATGGGCAATTATCGGTGGTCTATGCCCAGCCATTGGGCTTATCGCCTGAATCGGCGGCCCGTCGGGGCAGGTCAAGCCCACTAGGTGGGCTTATTTCCTGCTCCTGGGGCGGATCCGGCCGAAATCGGCCGGAATAAGCCCAGTTGCTGGGCTAAGCCGGTTGTAGAGCCGGCTTAGGCCCGGTGATAAGCCCAGATGCCGGGCTTAATGTCCGGTGGATGGGGTTACTGTGCTTCCACGGGCAGCGGCTCCAGGGGATCCGATGCCAGGATTTGTTCCACTTCTTCGTAGCCTTCGGGGAATTCGAAATTGTACCGGGCCGGCAGGGCAAACACATAGCGCTCGTTGCGACCCAACTCCATGGGTCCGATGGGGGCTGCCCCAACACTGACGGCAGCCTCCTCTACGGCTTCCCACTGGGACACGGTGAAGACCATGATGGGGATGTCTTGGCGGATTCGGTCCTCAGTCCACAGGGGATGACGGATACGCAGCAGCGGCCCCCGTTCTACGACTTCGCCCGGCTCCGCCCCGTCCTGGGACGGGTCGGCCAAATCACGGCCCTCCCAGTCCTCTTCCACCACGGTGAAGCCTTCCCAGGTGGAAGGGAGGGTCAGGCGAAAGCCGTAGGTGTCATTGCGGTAGATTACCGCCTCCGCCTCGCCACCCGCTGCTGCATCAGCTTTTCCCTCGTCGACAGGCTCCACTTCGCCCAGGGTGACGGATTCGATCAACCAGTCTCCGTCGTAACGGCCGACCAAGAGGCTGATGGGCCGGACGGCGGCCGCCTCATCGGTCCCCTGCTCTTCGCTGGTGACCTCGATAATCCGGCCTTCCACCCGGTAGGAATCCTCGCCGAGGCGTTGTACCGAGTCGATCTCAATGCGGTCGGGCCAGGGGCTGGAAACCTCACGGCCCGGCGCAGAAGACGGATCGGCCTGCCAGAAGGCCAGCAGTTCTTCGGTGACGTAGGGGCCGTAATGTTCCTCCATGGCCTCCGCCACATCGTCCTCGGGGGCCAGCAGGGACACCTGCTGCAGCCGGCTGCCGAAGGATTCTACCACTTCGCGGACTACCGCCTCGTCGGCCGCCAAGTCCGCCGGATCACCGTTGTCGTTGCCGTTGTCATCGGCGGGCGTGCCTGGGCCGCCCTGGGTGCCGCAGGCGGCCAGCAGCAGGCAAAGGAGTACCAGGACCAATACTCGTCCTGGCCTACCCATGCATATCACCTCCAAAACAGGTCAGGACAATTGCCCTCTGACCTATAGACGCAGGGAAGGCCTGGGGGTTCCCGGACCCCACGGGCGGGCGGGGCCCCCTGGGCCCGGCGCGGTTGTTGCGGGCCGCTTATTGGGAGGCGCTTAATTTAAGGAAGGCATCCACGTCGGCCACGGCCGACCGGGCCGCCTCCCGCCAGAAGTCGGGTCGGGTCAAGTCTACGTCCAGATGGCGCTGGGCCAGTTCTTCCACCGTCATGCGGCCCGTATCCCGCAGCAGTTCCTCGTACCGGCGGGCGAAGCCGCTGCCGGCCTCGAGGGCACGGCGGTAGATCCCCAGGGAGAACAGGTGGCCGAAGGTGTAGGGGAAGTTGTAAAAAGGCAGCCCCGTTATGTAAAAGTGCAGCTTGGACGCCCAGAATTGGGGCTCGTATTGGCTGAGGGCATCCCGGAAGGCAGCCTTCTGGGCCTCCTCCATCATGCTGTGGAGCCGGGCCGCCGGCACCGGCCCTTCCTGCCGGGCCCGGTAGAATTCCAGTTCGAAGTTATAGCGGGCGTGGATGTCCATGAAGTAGGCCACGTGGTTCTGCAGCCGGTGATCCAGCAGGGCCAGTCTTTCCCCGTCGTCGGCGGCGTTGGCGATGGCGGCGTCGCTGACGATGAGTTCGGCGAAGGTGGAGGCGGTCTCCGCCAGGCTGGCGGGGAAGTCCTGGAGCAGGATGGGCAGGTCCCGCACGGCGTGGTTGTGGTAGGCGTGGCCCAGTTCGTGGGCCAGGGTGGTCACGTTGACGGGCGTGCCGCCGTAGGTCATGAAGATGCGGGACTGGCCCTGGAGGGGGAAGTAGGTGCAAAAGCCGCCGGGCCGCTTGCCGGGCCGGTCTTCGGCCTCCACCCATCCTTCCTGCAGGGCGGTTTCGGCAAAGGCGGCCAGGTCGGGGCTGAAGCGGCGCAGGTGATCCACGATGAATTGGGCGCCGACATCGTATTCCACCTGGCGGAAGCCGGTGTCCAGGGGGGCGCCCACATCGAACCAGGCCAGGGCCGGCAGCCCCAGAAGCTGGGCCTTGCGCTGCAGGTACTTGGTCAGGTGTTCCTGGGCTTCTTGGACGGCGACCCACATGGCCGACAAGGTTTCTTTCGACATGCGGTTGGCGGCCAGGGGTTCCTGCAGCACGTCCTGCCAGCCCCGATGCTTGTATAGCTGTAGACGATAGCCCGCCAGGTGGTTCAGGCAGGCGGCGATGACCTCGGCCTGCTCGTCCCAAGCCTTTTGCCAGGCACTGAACAGCCGGGCCCGGGTGTCCCGGTGGGGGCTTTTGAGGCGGTTGGCGGCCTGCCCCACCGACAGGTGGACGGTGGTGCCTTCTTCTTCCCACGGGATGGTGATGCGGCCGACGATGGTGTTGTACAAGTGGGACCAGCCGTGGTAGCCGTCGACGGCCAGGTCTTCCGCCAGGGTCTCCATGGCGGCGGGCATTTTGTCGGCCGCCAGGCGGCGCCGCTCCTCCAGGGGGAAGGCCAGTTCCTCCAGCCCCGCCGTGGCCAGCAGCCGGGTCCACTGGGCGTCGGGCACCTGCCGCAGGTGGTCGTCCAGGCGGTTCAGGCTCGTCCGCAGGCGGGCCCGCAGTTGGGCGATACGGCCTTCCAGCAGCCGGGCGGCCTCGTCGGTGGTGTCCTGGGCCGTCAAGCAGTGGACGAAGGCAGCGGCCTGCACCAGGCGCTGGATGCAGTGCTGGGCCTGGGTGACGACGGCATTGAAAGTTTCAGGGTCGAGAGCTAGAGAAGTCTCGTCGCCGTCGCCGGCCTGGCCGGCCGCCGGGGCCGTCCCGTGGCCCCGGCCCAGGGCTGCCAGCCGGTCTTCCAGCCCATCCAGTTCCTTGGTCAATTCCTCCAAGAAGGCCTGGAAGGCGGGGGAGCCACTGCCGCCGGGAAAGAACACGTCCAAATCCCACTGGTCCTTGTACTTAATGGAAATCACCCCGTCGGAAATCTTAGCGCCTTTGCTACTTCTGCGCATCCGGCCCAAATCATCCTGCCCCTGGCCGTTGTTGGCGGCTTTCGGAACCCCTATGGGGTTGTTTCCCGGGGACCTTAGTTGTAACTTTGAAGGTGGGCCGTCCACCGGCCAATAAATAGACTAAAGGTGGAAGGCCACGGCACCTGGGGGAGGTTAGCTTCCAGCATGCAAGACGACATGCAAGATCGAGGCCGCGCCCAGGGTTTTGGGATTCTGCTGGCCTTATGGGCCGTTGTCATCGGCGGCGTTGCCTTTTCCATCTACGCCGGCCAGCGGTGGTGGATGCCCGAACTGGCGGCGGCGCACGGTGAGCGGGTTGACGCCGTCTTCAGGATCCTGCTGACCCTCATGGCCATCGTGTTTGTTCTTGTCCAGGCGGCTCTTGGGTTCTTTGCCTGGCAGTCGGGCAGGCGGGAAAAGGCCATTCACTGGCACGACAATCCCCGCCTGGAGATCACCTGGACCGTCATCCCGGCCGTTGTCCTGCTGGGTATGACCATCTTCGCCGGCGTGGTTTGGGCGGAGATGCACGCTCCCGTACCCGACGACGCGTTGACCGTAGAGGTAACGGCGGAGCAGTTCGCATGGCGCATCCGCTACCCCGGTCCTGACGGCGCCTTCGGCCGCACCGATCCCGGACTTATCAGCAGAGATAATCCCGTCGGCGTGGTGCCGGAAGACCCCAACGGCTTGGATGACGTCGTACTCCTCAACGAGCTGCGGCTGCCGGTGGACCGGCCGGTCCGGATCCTGCTGCGCTCCAAGGAAGTGCTCCACAGCTTCTTTGTTCCGGAATTTCGCATCAAGCAAGACGCGGTGCCCGGCCGGACCATCGAGGTCACCTTCCAACCCACCCGCGTCGGCGATATGGAAATAGCCTGTGCTGAATTGTGCGGCGTCGGCCACTTCGCCATGCGGGGCGACTTGAAGGTGATGCCGCAGGACGAATTCGACCAGTGGCTGGCTGACCTGTACGCCGGCGAGGCCGACGGTGAATCCGGTGAGGCTGCCGGCGAAGCAGTGGAGGCCGGCGAATCCGGCGAGTCCGCCGGCGAATAAGACCGGCGTGAGGGGGGAGGACGAAAATGAGTACTGCGGTGGCCGGTGTGGCTCAGGCCCACGAGGCGGTGCACCACGAAGAAAGCTTCATCCGAAAATACATTTTCAGCTTTGATCATAAGACCATCGGCATTCAGTTCCTTTTCACTTCCTTGTTCATGGGCATCATCGGGGGCACCCTTGCCCTGCTCATTCGCCTGCAGCTGGCTTGGCCGGGCAGGGCGTGGCCCATCCTGGGTGCCTTGATGCCCAACGCCTTTCCCAACGGCATCATGCGTCCCGACATCTACTACTCCCTGGTGACCATGCACGGGACCATCATGGTGTTCTTCGTATTCACCACAGCGTTGGTGGGCGGTTTCGCCAACTTCCTCATCCCGCTGCAGATCGGCGCCCGGGATATGGCGTTCCCGCTGTTGAACATGCTGTCCTACTGGCTGTACCTGCCGGCGTCCATCATCATGCTGTCGTCCTTCTTTGTGGACGGCGGCGCGCCCGGCACCGGCTGGACGGCCTACCCGCCCTTGAGCGCCCTCCAGGGGGCGGCTCCGGGCACAGGGCTGGGCCAGACCTTGTGGCTGGTCGCCCTCTTCTTAATGATGGTCTCTTTCTTGCTGGGTTCTTTGAACTACATCACCACGACGCTGAACATGCGGGCTCCGGGCCTGTCCATGAGCCGGCTGCCCTTGAGCGTGTGGGCCCTGGTGGTTACCGCCACCGTTTCGCTGCTGTCCTTCCCCGTGCTGCTGGGGGCTGCGGTGATGCTCCTGGCCGACCGCCACTTGGGTACCAGCTTCTACCTGCCCGCCGGCATCGTGCTGGGCGGCCGGGAACTGCTCCACACCGGCGGTGACCCCCTCCTGTGGCAGCACTTGTTCTGGTTCCTGGGGCACCCGGAAGTGTACATCCTGATCCTGCCCGCCATGGGCATGGTTTCTGAAGTCATGGCGACCCACGCCCGGAAGCCCATCTTCGGCTACCGCTTCATGGTGGGCTCCATGCTGGCCATCGCCCTGCTGAGCTTCCTGGTCTGGGGCCACCACATGTTCACCAGCGGCATGCACCCGCTGCTGGGGACGGCCTTCATGGCCACTACCCTGGTCATCGCCATCCCGTCGGCCATCAAGGCCTTCAACTGGCTGGCCACTTTGTGGGGCGGCAAGATTCGCTTCACCCCGCCCATGCTCTTCGCCATCGGCTTCGTGTCCATGTTCGTCACCGGCGGCTTGACGGGCCTGGTGGCGGGTTCGCCGCCCATCAGCATCTACTTCCATGACACGTACTTCATCGTGGCCCATTTCCACTTCGTCATGGCCAGCGCCGCCTTGTTCGGCCTGCTGGCGGCCGTTTACCACTGGTTCCCCAAGATGTTCGGCCGCATGATGAACGAGCGGCTGGGCCGCTGGCATTTCTGGTTCACCTTCCTGGGCATCTACGGCACCTTCTTCCCCATGCACTTCATGGGAACGGCCGGCATGATGCGGCGGATCTACAGCCCTGAGCCCTATGCCTTCCTGGCGGACATCCAGCCCTTGAACGTCATTTCCACGGTGTCGGCCCTGGTGCTGGGCTTCTCCCAGGTGCTGTTCCTGATCAACCTGTTCTACAGCCTGTTCCGCGGGCCCAAGGCCGACCGGAACCCGTGGCAGGCCACCACGCTGGAATGGCTGGCCCCGTCGCCGGCGCCCCACGGCAACTGGGACGAGGGCATTCCCGAGGTCTACCGCTGGCCCTACGACTACAGTGTTCCCGGCGCCAGCCAGGACTATATCCCGCAACACGTGCCTGACGTGGCGGTAGAGGCCGAAGCCCCGCAGTCCGTCAGCGGCAACGGCGTGGCTGAAGCCGGCGACTCGGCCTCTGAGGGAGAGGGTGAATCCTAGTGAGCACTTTGCTGGGCGAAGCGGTCAAAAGAGGCCGTGCCGGCAGCCCAGTCAAGGAGCTCGGCCGCAAGACCCGTCCCGCCCTCCGGCCCAACGGCCGGAACGGCAGCGGCGGCGGCAGCAACGGCGGCATGGGCGGGCCCGGCGGCGCCGGTGCCCGGGCTCCCATCCTCAGCAACGGCCGCGTTGGCCTATGGTTCTTGCTGGGGTCCATCACCATGCTGTTCGGCGGCTTCACCAGCACGGTGCTGGTGCGGCGCCTGGCCGATGACTGGAGCGTTATGCCCATCCCCAGCATGGTATGGGCTTCCACGGCCGCTTTGATCCTGAGCAGCATCACCGCTGAAGTGGCCCGCAGGCAGCTGCGGAGCGGCCGGATCGAAGGGGCTTTGAACTGGATTTCCGTGACCGCCGTCGGTGGTCTCCTCTTTGTGGCGGGGCAGTGGATGGCGTGGCAGCAGTTGCTGGGCCAGGGCATCATGATTCAAAGCAGCGCCCGCAGCGGCTTCGTCTACCTGCTCATGGCCGTCCATGCCCTCCACGTCATCGGCGGCATCGTGGGCCTGACCCTGGTCTACCGCAAGGTCACGCGCCTGCGGGGCGCCGTGGCCATGGCCGCCGCCAACGGCGGCGGGGTTCCCCTGGCCCTGGCCGGCGGCCGGGGCGCCATAGAGAGCCTGAGCAATTTCAATACCTACTGGCACTTCATGGGCGGGCTCTGGATCTACCTGCTGATTCTGCTGTTCGTGTCCTAGTTTCGGAGGTGAAGGCATGGCTTCGGCCGCTGAAGTCATCGAAAGACAACAAGATGGAAGCACCGAATGGGGCGGCGGCAAATCACCCCTGCGGGTAAGCGAAGGCAAGATGGGCATGTGGCTGTTCCTCATGTCCGATGCCCTGACCTTCGCCGCGCTCCTCTTGGGCTACTTGATGATTCGCTTCTCCAGCCCCAGTTGGCCGGTGCCTTCCGAGGTGTTCGGCATCGGCCTGGTCACCATCATGACCACCATCCTGATGATGAGCAGCGCCACCCTGGCCTTGGCCGTGGGCAGCGCCCACAAGGGTGACCGGGCGGCCACCCTGCGCTTCCTGTTGATCACCATCATCGGCGGCGCCATCTTCCTGGGGCTGCAGGCTTACGAGTGGACCCACTTCATCCAGGCGGGAGCCAGGCCTTTTTCCAATCCCTTCGGCCCGCCCATGTTCTCCGGCAGCTTCTTCATCATCACCGGGGTGCATGGCCTGCACGTCCTCAGCGGCGTGATCTACCTGATCGTTGTCGCCTACCGGGTGTATCAAAACACCTTCTCCGGCGACTTCGTGGAACGGGCCGGCTTGTACTGGCACTTCGTCGACATCGTGTGGGTGTTGGTCTTCACGCTCTTCTACCTGATTTAAGGAACGCCAGCTGACTCTAAGGGAAGGGGGCCGGGGGAATGGCCGAAGCGACCCAAACCCACGATGAACACGCCAAGGTCCAGCAGGAATATATTCGTACGGGCATTTGGCTCCTGGTCTTGATGGTCCTCAAAGTAGGCGTGGTCAGCGTGGAAATGCCCCGGACGCTCATGGTAGCGACGCTGCTGGTGCTGATGCTGCTGAAGCTTTGGCTCATCACCGGCGTGTTTATGCACTTGAAGTATGAAAAGATGACTATGGTGCTGTTTACGGCGGTGCCGGTAATCTTCGCCATCATTTTGTTCTTCGGCATTCTGCCCGACTTCACCATCAGCCCGTGGCTGCCCTAGTCGGGAAAGGAGGGAGCCGTCATGGGCATGGAGTTCAACTTGGCCTGCGCTCTGTGCTTCGGTCCTAACTCGGGGGATGTGGGGGCCGGATTGAACCCCGGCCTGTTGGTACTGTTCGCGGCGCCCTATCTGGTGGCAGGCGTGTTCAGTTTCCTGGCCTACCGGGCCTACCGGCGGGGCGTGCAGGCCCGTCTGGCGGGCGGTGCCGATGGGCAGGAAGGGGGCAGCGGCACCTCCGACGGACTGGTGTGAGGACTCCTGCAGAGGTTGTGAGGACTCCCGTCGAGTCCTTTTGAGAAGAAAGAAGCGGAAAAGCCGGGGCTGGTCGGCCCCGGCTTTTTGGTGTCCTCTGGGTTGGGTTGCCGGCCGCTATGGCCGGGTGCCATGACCCGTCGCAATGGCCTGTTGCCGGCTCAGGTTCCGTTGCGGGCCTGATGGGCTGCCGCCAGCCGTTTCAGGGCGACGGCGTAGGCGGCGGTGCGCAGGTCGCACTGGTATTCCTCGGCGGCCTGCCAGGTGTTGGCAAAGGCTTGGGTCATAAGCTGCTCGAACCGGCGGTTCAGCCGTTCTTCTTCCCAAACGTCCCGGGTGCGGTTCATGATCCACTCGAAGAGGGATACGGTGACGCCGCCGGCATTGGCCAGGATGTCGGGCACCACGGGGATGCCCCGCTCCTGGAGGACGTCGTCGCCTTCGGGGGTGACGGGGCCGTTGGCTGCCTCCACCACCACCTTGCACTGCAGCCCTTCGGCCACGGTGCCATCCACTTGGTTTTCCAAGGCGGCGGGAATCATGATGTCCACGGGCAGCTTGAAAAAGTCCTCGGAGGAGATGGGTTCGCCGCCCGGAAAGCCGGCCACGGTGCCGGTGGCCGCCACCTGCTCCGCCATGGCCTTGGTGTCCAGGCCCTTTTCGTTGTAGACGCCGCCGGCGATGTCCACCACGGCTATGACGCGGGCGCCGGCCTCCTCCAGGAACTGGCCGGTGAAGCTGCCCACGTTGCCGTAGCCCTGCAGGGCGACGGTGGCGCCCTTGATGTCGATGTTCAGCCGCTGGGCGATGGCCTGGGCGATGAGGGCCACGCCCCGGCCGGTGGCGGGCTTGCGGGCGGTGATGCCGCCGATGGCCACGGGCTTGCCGGTGAAGACGGCAGGTTCGAAGGCGCCGTTCAACTGGGAGTATTCGTCGGTCATCCAGCCCATGATGATTTCATTGGTGCCCAGGTCGGGGGCGGGCACGTCCCGGTCGGGGCCTAAAACGGGATAGAGGGCCCGGACGTAGCCGCGGCTGACCTGTTCAAGCTCGCGCTGGGACAGGTCCTGGATGTCGACCTGAATGCCGCCCTTGCCGCCGCCGAAGGGGAGATCCAGCAGGGCGCACTTGATGGTCATGAGCAGGGCCAGATCTTTGGAATGTTCCATGGAGACGCGGGGATGAAACCGGATGCCTCCTTTGTAGGGCCCCAGGAGGCTGTTGTGCTGCACGCGAAAGGCATGGACGACAGTCCGGCTGCCGTCGTCCCGGCGCAAAGGAATGGAAACTTCAACGGCCAATTCGGGTTCAGCCAGGCTTTCCCGCAGATCGGACGGCAGCTGTGCCCGTTCTGCGGCCCGGGCGAAAAGACGCTGGGTTGGGCTTAACTGAGGGGAATCTTGGTTTGCGCTCATTGTTTGACCCCCTGCAACAAAGATTTCCGCGAGGTCGGCAGCAGGGCGGCAGTGGAGAGGCCGGCCGCCTTTACGGCGGCCACTGTCTGGCTTACCGCCGCAAACATGATACAATGCCAGCCATTCCATGGAAAAGGGCCGACCTGCAGCAATTAGCCTTTTGCGGGCGATATCCTACCCCCGGCCCTAAAGTTGAAGATATCCGGACCTTGGTTTATAATTCAGTAGGCAGTCACTCCGGTTGCTGCCCTTTTTGGCTGGCATGTCAACCAGTGGCATGTCGCTTTTTCATGGCCCCATGGTCTAACGGCTAGGACACGGGCCTTTCAAGCCCGAGGCGGGGGTTCGATTCCCCCTGGGGTCACAACCAACTGGCTTCACGCGGAATCGCGGGCGCTGCCCTCAGGCGGCCCCGTGATTCGCCGTTTTATGCGGGTTTTTTGGCGGGGGTGGGGTTCGGCCGGTCTGGTCCAGGCCCTGCATTTCTCCGGCTCCGATTTTTTGCTGCCGAAGTTCGCTGGTGAACACGCGGAGGCCCTTGGTGCTCACTGCTGAGCAAAAGGGCGTTTCCGTGTTCAGATATGAGCAGCAGCACCATTACGGGTGGCTATGGGGCATCTTTTCCACGCTTTTTGACCCACTTAAGCCCAAATAACCGGATCCCGGGGGTGGCATGTTCAGATGTGAACATGATTCAGGGACATCGGCTCGCTGGCGAACACAGCTGGGCTTGGCGTGTTCACTAATGAGCATCACGGCCGCGGCGGGCACGGGCAGCCTGGGCAGGCTGGGCGCCAGCAAGGCGGCCGGCAAGGCAGACGGCCTGGCGACCTAAAGGCGTCCTAAAAGCGGCCGGCCGGGCGGCCTACAGGCAGCCTAAAGGCGGCCGGCCAGGAAGTCGAAGTCGCAGCCTTGGTCGGCCTGGAGCACGTGCTGCTGGTAGAGGCGGACGTAGCCCCGGGAGGCCGGCTCCGGCGGCTGCCACTCCCGGCGGCGCCGGGCCAGTTGATCGTCGTCCACCAGCAGGTCGAGGCGCCGGGCATCCACATCCAGCTGGATCCAATCGCCGGTGCGCACCAAGGCCAGGGGCCCGCCCACCGCCGCCTCGGGCGCCACATGAAGAACTACCGTCCCGAAGGCCGTGCCGCTCATCCGGGCATCGGAAATGCGCACCATGTCGGTAACCCCTTGCCGGAGCAGCTTTTTCGGGATAGGCAGCATGCCGGCCTCGGGCATGCCCGGGGCGCCCACGGGCCCGGCGTTGCGCAACACCAAGATGTCTTCGGGGTGCACGTCCAGGTCGGGGTGGTCGATGCGCTCCTCCAGATCCTGCAGGTTTTCAAACACCACCGCCCGCCCCTTGTGGCGCAGCAGGGCCGGGGTGGCCGCCTTGGGCTTAATGACGGCGCCCCGGGGCGCCAAGGTCCCCGTCAAAATGGCGATGCCGCCGTCGGGATGAAGGGGATCGGCCAAAGGCCGGATGATGGGGCGGTAGACCTCCGGCACCGGCGGGGCCGAGCGCAAATTTTCACCCAAGGTCCGGCCCGTACAGGTGATGCAGTCGGTATGCAGGAGGGGCTCCAGTTCCTTCAGAAGAGCGGGGACGCCGCCGGCCCGGTGAAAGTCCTGCATTTGGTACTGGCCGGCGGGGCGCAGGTTGGCCAGCATGGGCGTCGTCCGGCTCAACTGATCAAACAGTGCCAAGGGCAGGTCGATGCCCAGGCGACCGGCGATGGCCACCAAATGGATGATGGCATTGGTGGAGCCGCCCACGGCCATGATGGCCCGGATGGCGTTCTCGAAGGCGGGCCGGGTCATGATTTGGGAGGGGCGCAGCCCCTGCTCCACCAGCCGGACGATTTGCTTGCCCGTGGCCTCGGCCAGCATCAGCCGCCCCGTTTCCGGCGCCGGCCAGGTGGCGCCGCCGGGCAGCATCATGCCCAGGGCCTCGGCAGCCACGCCCATGGTGCTGGCGCTGCCCATGACCATGCAGTGGCCGGCGGTGGGGGCCAGCCGCTGGTTGATTTCTTCCATTTCATCCTCGGAGCGCCGGCCGGCCCGGTACTCCTGCCAGAAGAGGCGGCAGTCGGTGCAGGCGCCCAGCACCCGCCCCTCGTACTCGCCGTTGGCCATGGGGCCCCCGGAAAGGACGATGGCGGGCAGATCGGCGCTGGCCGCCCCCATGAGTTGGGCGGGGATGGTCTTGTCGCAGCCGCCCACCAGGACCACCCCGTCCAGGGGCTGGGCCCGGATCATCTCTTCGGTGTCCATGGCGGCCAGGTTCCGGTACAGCATGGAGGTGGGGCTGGTGAACACCTCGCCCAAAGATATGGTGGGGAATTCCAGGGGAATGCCCCCCGCCAGCAGGACGCCCCGCTTCACCGCCTCCACCAAGGGTCCGAAGTGGGTGTGGCAGCGGTTGATCTCACTGAAGGTATTGCAGATGCCGATGATGGGCCGGTGGAAGTCGTCGCCGTGCAGGCCCGTATGACGGGCAAAGGCCCGGCGCATGAAGAGGCTGAAATCGGCATCGCCGTAGGACGTCAATCCCCGGCCCAATCCTTGGGTTTGGGCCGGCGACGGGGATGCCTGCTCCACCGCTGCCGCCGGTGTCGACGTCGCCGCCGGGGATGCCTGCTGTGTAGAACTATCCGCCATGGTTCTCTCCTCGAAGGAAATAGATGATCTCCCTGCCGTCCTCGCAGAGACCATTATAGGAAGCCCTTCGCCACGGTTTCAATCTTGAAAACGTCATTTCATAATGTGAAAGCAAATTGCACCGAATGGTGAAAATGCTTGAATTTCGGAAAAGGAGACCCGCAGGATCACGTCGAATGGAATGGGCGCCACACCGTGAAAATAGGTTTCACAATACTAAAATGTAAGGCGGGACGCGCTACAGTGGCTTCGGCGGAACCGGCTCGGCAACGATCCCAGAGAAGCAAAGGCAGCGGCTTGGTCCAGTCCGTGGACCGGGCCTTGCAGATTTTGAATTTCCTCAGCACCCGCGCTGATGGTTTCGCCTTGACCACCATCAGCCAGGAGCTGGGGCTGAACATCAGCACCTGCCACCATCTTATCAGCACCTTGGCCTACAGGAACTACGTGGAGCAGGACCCGCAAACCAAGCGCTACATGCTGGGCCCGAAGGTCCTGCACCTAAAAAACATCGCCTTGGCCGCCTCCGATTTGTACACCCATGCTCTGCCCGTCCTGCGGGAACTGAACCAAAAGTCCCAGGAGACGGTCCACCTGGCGGTGCTGCGCAACGACGAGCTGCTGACGGTGGCCAAATTGGACGCCCTCCACTCGGTGCGGATCAACCGGCCCGACGACGCCCGGGCCATCCACTGCACCGCCACGGGCAAGGCCATCCTGGCCCACCTGCCGGAGCCCGACGCAGAGCGCCTGCTGGACCTTTACGGCATGGTGAAATTCACCCCCAAGACCATCGTCGACCGGGACCTCCTGCAGGAGGAGCTGCAACGAGTGCGGGAGCAAGGCTACGCCTTGGACATCGAGGAGTTCAATCCCGGCGTCTGCTGCATCGGCGCTCCGGTCCGGGACCATGCCGGCCAGGTGGTGGGATCCTTCAGCGTGTCGGTGCCCGTCTTCCGGGCCGACTACGCCCGGATGCAGGAGCTGGTGGCCATGGTCCTGGAGGCAGGGCAGAAGATCTCCTACAAACTGGGATACGCTGAATAGACTTAACTTTTTTTACAGCAATGTAAAAATCACTTTCGCATGACGAAATTAGGGGGGAAGCTTCATGGGCAGCACGCTGCGGGTTGGTGTAGTGGGTGCCGGCGCCATCGCCACTTTGGCCCACATTCCCAATCTTCAGGCCATCGACGGCGTCGTGGTCACCGCCATCAGCGACATCAACGTGGAGCATGCCCGGAATGTAGCCCAGCGTTTCAACATCGAACATTGCTTTGGGGAAACCGAAGCCCTGGTGGCCAGCCCCCATGTAGATGCGGTAGTTGTCTGCACCCCCAACCACGCCCACCGGGAGGCGGTGGAAACGGCCGCCCGCCACGGCAAGCCCGTCTTCGTGGAAAAGCCCCTGGCCAGCAACCTGCGGGACGGCCGGGCCATGGTGGAAGCCTGCCGCGCTGCCGGCGTTCCCATCCAGGTCGGCTTCAACCAGCGCTTCTGGAACCAGACGGAAATCGCCAAGCAACTCATCGAGGACGGCGTCATCGGCGAGGTCCAGTCCTTCCGGTCCATCTACTCGGAAGGCTGGGATCTGTACCCGGCGGAAAACACCGCTTCCCGCTACGATCCCAAGATCTCGGGGGGCGGCACCATCATGGACCTGGCCATCCACCGCATCGACATGGCCCGGCACCTGGTGGGAGAAATCACCGCCGTGGTGGCCGATCTGCGGCGCAACGTCATTCCCTTCCCGGTGGATGACACGGTGCACCTCCTGGTGGAATTCGCCAACGGGGCCACCGGCACCATCTCCTCGGACCGGTTCTCCCCGGCGGTGGCCAACGCCACGGAAATCTTCGGCACCGAGGGCACCATCTACCTGAGCACCGAGACCATCAACCCCTTCCAGTCGGTGCCCCTGGCCGTATTCACCAAGAACGAGCTGCCGCCCATCCTGGAGCAGTACTTCTACCCCGCCCAGTGGTGGGACAAGCCCGGCCGGACGTGGATCTGCGTCACCCCGCCCCGGGACAGCTCCCATTTCAAAGAGATGCTGGCTTGGGTCAATTCCGTCCGCAACGGCACGCCGCCCCCCGTCACCGGCGAGGACGGCCTCAAAGCCCTGGAGGTGGTGGCGGCGGCCTACAAGTCCCATGGGGAGCGGGCGTGGGTCCGGCTGCCCCTGGCTGAAGACAACGTAGAGATGCCCAGCTTCGATGAAGGAGTGTAACTCAGTGCAGCCTTTGACCGCCTTCCACAGCGTCGCCTTGGAAAGTTTGCCCGTTGAAGATGCCATCGCCTTTGTGGCCCGCCACGGCTACGATGCCATCGAATTGAATGCCGAGACCCTGCCCTGGGCCCGGCCCCATGTGACCGACGCCACCCCGCCCCAGGAGCGGGAGAAGATCCGCCGGGCGGTGGCGGAGGCCGGCCTGGCCATCTCCTCCATCTCGGCCCACATTCCCCTGGCGCCTCCCGACGAGGAGGAGCGGCAGCGGGCCGTGGCCTTCACCAAGGGCTGCATCGACCTGGCGGTGGACCTGGGCACCGACATCGTCCACGGCCTGGCCGGCGAGCCGGCGCCGGGGCAGGACCTGGACCAGGCCTGGCCCGCCTTGGTGGATTCGGTGCGGGCCTGCACCGAGTACGCGGCCCAGCGCAATGTGCGCTTCGCCTTTGAAGCCGTCACCGGCATGATCGTCCACAACGTGGCCAGCCTCCAGCGACTCCTGGACGAGGTGCCCGGCCTGTACGTCAACTTTGACCCCAGCCACCTGGCGGTGGAGGGTGACGACATCCCCGCGGCCGTGGCCGCCTTGGCCGACAAGATCGTCCACTGCCACTTCAAGGACGCTTTGGGCAAGCCCGGAGATTACAAGTTTCCCCCTTTGGGGGAAGGCAAGGTCGACCTGCAAGCCTTTCTCCAGGCCCTGCGCCGCAACGGCTACCGGGGCTACATCTCCGTCGAGTACGAAGGCCATGTATTCGGCTATGAGGAGGAGATAGAGAAGACAGCAGAAAAGAGCCTGCGCTTCATCAAGGCCAACTGGTAGGCAGCGGTCCAACGGTTTGGCATTACATTTCTACGCATCAGCAGGGGAGGTAGACATGATGCGACGTTTACCCACTTTACTTTTGGTCTTGCTTTTGGCCGTCGCCCTGGTGGCAGCCGCCTGCGGCAGCCCGGCGGACCAGGAGCCCGCTGACGACAACGGCGGCGATGACCAAGGCGCAGCCACGGACACCCTGACGGTTGGCGTCATGGTGCCCAGCCAGGACAACCCCTTCTGGGTGCGGTACGCCGAGTTCGTCCGCCAGGTGGCTGACGACCTGGATATCGAGGTGGTGCTGGCCGACGCCCGGAACCGGGAAGACACCCAGATCTCCGATATCGAGAGCCTCCTGGCCCGGGGCGTGGACGGCCTGCTGGTGACGCCGGTGACGGCGGCCGTGGGCCCCACACTCATCAACAGGGCTGAAGAGGCCGGGGTGCCCATCATGGTCACCGACCGGTTCCCCGACGTGGACCCCGAGACCTATGAGGGCGACATGTATGTAGGCTTCATCGGGCCCAACGACGTCCAGGCCGGCTACGACATCGCCAAGGCCCTCATCGAAGCCGGCGCCAAGAAGATCGTAGCCCTCAACGGCATGCAGGGTGCTTCGGTGGCCCAGGGCCGGAACGAAGGGCTTCACCAGGCCATCAGTGAGCACCCCGATGTGGAGCTGGTGGCCGAGCAGTGGGTCGGCGACCGGCGGGAAGACGGCCTCAACATGATGGAGAACTACCTGTCGGCCTACCCCGATGGTGAAATCGACGCCGTCTGGGCCTTCAACGACAACCTGGCCATGGGCGCCCTCCAGGCCATCAAGAGCGCGGGCCGGACCAACATTATGGTGGCCGGCATGGACTTGAACCAGGACGCCGTGGAGGCCATCCAGGCCGGGGAGTACACCTTCTCCACCGGCGGGCACTGGCTCCAGGGCGGCTTCGGCTTGATCATCCTCCACGACTTCCTGAACGGCATCGAGCCTGTGGAGAAGATGGTCAAGCTGAACACCCTGGGCGTGGATCAGGAAAACGTGGAAAAGTTCCTGGAGCAATATATTGAGAATCCGCCCACTTTCGACATCAAGTCGCTGTCCCGTAAGTACAACCCCTCCGCTACGAGCCATTTCGAGATCACTATCGAATAAAGGGCGGATTCCCGGGACGGGGACGGGCCTCCGGGGCCCGTCCCCCGGATCCCGGCATGGAAAGGTGTCTGGGCCATGGGTGAACCGGTGCTGCGCATGCGCGGCATAAAGAAAGCGTTCCCGGGTGTGCGGGCGGTGGACTGGGACCCCGACGACGAGTTGACGGTGGCTCCCGGTGAGATGCGCGCCCTGGCCGGGGAGAACGGGGCGGGCAAGTCCACCCTGGTGCAGATCCTGGCGGGCATCCACCCCATGGATGCTGGGGAAATCCACTTGGACGGCCAGCCCTTCCAACCGGGGCCCCACGTGCGCACCCAGCCGGGCCTCATCGGCATCATCCTGCAGGAGCCGGGCCTGATTCCCACCCTGACGGTGGCCGACAACTTGTTCATCGGCCGGGAGTCCTTGTACCGCCAGGGCGGCATCTTGAACATGCGGCTGCGGGACCGGCTGGCCCGGGACATTCTGGCCCAGGTGGAGCTGGACATCTCTCCCCGGACTATCGTTTCCTCCCTGTCCTTGGAGGAGCAGAAGCTGGTGGAACTGGCCCGGGCGTTGTCCCTCAACCCCCGGGTGCTGGTGGTGGACGAGACTTCGGCGGCCCTGTCCCTGAAAGCGGTGCAGCATTTGTTCGCCTTGCTGAAGAAGGCCCAGGGGGAAGGCAAGGCCATCCTTTTCATTTCCCATCACCTGGAGGAAATTTTCCAATATTGCGACAGTGTCACCGTCTTGAAAGACGGCCGGCTGGTCACCACCTTGCCCGTGGGCGAGACCAATCCCGACCACCTTTCCACCTTGATGGTGGGGCGGGAAGTGCTGGTGCCCGTGAGGGAGCGGCCGTCGGATACCGAGCAGGCGGAAGAGCCGGGCCCGGAGGCGCCGGATCAGGAGGCGCGGGATCCGGCAGGCGACCAAACCCGGCGGGTTCCCGTCCTGTCGGTAAAAGGTTTGACGGTGCCGGGCGTTTTCGAGGACGTGAGTTTTGATGTGTACCCCGGGGAAATCGTGGGCATCGGCGGTTTGGTGGGGGCCGGGGGCAACGAGATCGGCCGGGCCTTGTTCGGCGACCTGCCCGTCACCGCCGGCCGCATCCAGCTGGACGGCCGGGAGTTGAATATCCGTAATCCCCAGGCGGCCGTCAAAGCCGGCATCGGCTATGTGCCCAAGGAGCGGGACAAAGAAGGACTGATCCTGCGCTTCAACATCACCCAGAACGTGACGCTGCCCCGGCTGGCTTCATTCTTGACGCCATTCCGCTTCATCAGCCGGAGGAAAGAGCAGCAGGCGGCCCGGGAGCAGATCCGGGACCTGGGCATCCGGTGCCGCGGCGAGCGGGACATCTGCCTCCATTTGAGCGGCGGCAACCGGCAGAAAGTCGTTTTGTCCAAATGGCTCACCGAGCCGCCCCGCCTGCTGATCCTGTGCAGCCCCACCCGGGGTGTGGACGTGGGGGCCAAGGGAGAAATCTACCGCATCATTTATAGCATCGCCGACCAGGGGACGGCCATCCTGCTCATCACCGATGACTTGCCGGAGCTCATCGGCCTGAGCGACCGCATCTTGATCATGCGGCGGGCCCGCATCTCGGCCCACCTGCACCGGGACGATGAGCCGACGGAACAGCGCTTGATCCAATACATGGTTTGAGTTGGCACAAGGTTTGAATTGCCGTCGTGGGGGCCGGTTCCAGGAGGGAAGACCATGGGAAGCCTGACGGAAGCCAAAACCAACGTTCCTGATGTGCACGACGCCGGACAGGCAGACCGGGCCGCCGGCAAGCCCGCCGGCCTTTGGCTGCGGGACCGCCTGGCCCGCTACGTGCCCTTCATGGCCTTGGTGCTGCTGCTCATCACCTTTTCCATTTTGGCGCCGGGGCGTTTCGCCACCTTGCAAAACGGCAAGATCGTCCTGGAGCAGACGGCCGTGCTGGCCATCGTTTCCTTCGGCCTGACTTTCGTCATCGTGGCCGGCAGCATCGACCTGTCGGTGGGCTCGGTGGTGGCCCTGGCGGGCATGGTGGCCGCCGGGGTGACGGCCAGCCACGGGCCGTACCTGGGCATGGCGGCGGGCCTCGGCGTCGGCCTGGCCACCGGGTTCACCAACGGCCTGATCTTCACCCGGCTGCGGATTCCTTCATTTATTACTACTTTGGGCATGCTGACCATCGCCCGGGGGCTGACCCTGCTCTACTCCAAGGGCGCGCCCATGTCCATCACGGCGCCGGCCTTTTTGCGCATCGGCAAGTACCCGGGGATTTTGTACCTGACGGGCATCGTGTTCATCGTCAGCTACGTGGTCTACAACTACACCACCTTCGGCCGCTATACCCAGGCCATCGGCGGCGACGAGCGGGTGACGGAGCTGGCGGGTGTGGCCGTCCGGCGCATCAAGATGGGCATCTTCACCTTGTGCGGCGCCCTGGCTGCCCTGGGCGGCGTCACCCTGGCGGCCCGCATGGGGGCCGCCACCCCCACCACGGGCACCGGCTTCGAACTGGATGTCATTGCCGCCGTGGTCCTGGGCGGCACGCCCTTGACCGGCGGCATGGGCAATGTGTCCCGGTCGGTTCTGGGCGCCTTGATTGCGTCCATCCTGAGCAACGGGCTGGTCATCCTGGGTGTGGAATCGGCCACCCAGATGGTGATCAAGGGCATCGTGCTGTTCCTGGCAGTGTTCATTTCCTTCGAGCGCAGCAAGGTTGGAATCATCAAGTAGCCGTGGGTTGCCGGCCGGCGGCCCACGACGACAGGGGATCCGGTTATCAACTATTGCGGATAAGGAATGATGAAGATGACGAGCACTGCTTCTGAGTTCATTGCCGAAACTTTAATCCGTGAGGGCGTTCCGTACGTCATCGGGATTCCCGGGCATGGGAACTTGCCTTTGGTTGATGCCTTCCGCCGGCATCAGGACAAGCTCAAGCACATCATGCCCCGGCATGAGCAGGCAGCGGTGCATATGGCCGACGGCTACTACCGGGTTAAGGGCGAGCCCCTGGCGGTGTACACGTCCATCGGCGCCGGGGCGTCCAACACGCCCATCGGCTTGGCCACCGCCTATGTGGATTCCATTCCCTTGCTGCTGTTGGTGGGCGAGACCCACACCTACATGCGGGGCGTGGGGGTTCTGCAGGAAATCGAACGGCAGACCTGGTCCGGCCTGCCCCGGATGTTCGAGCCGGTGGTGAAGCGCCTGTGGCATCTGGACGAGGCGGGGCAGCTTCCCCGGGCTCTGGGCCAGGCCTTCAACGCCATGCTCACCGGGCGGCCCGGCCCTGTGGTGATCACCTTGCCCATGGATGTGCAGGCGGAGCCCGTGGGCGAGCCGGTGTCGGTCAACTCCCGGGAGAGGCGGCCCCACCAGCGGCCGGCGGGGGATCCTGCCGCCGTCCGCCAGGCGGTGGAGCTGCTGCGGGAGGCCAAGCGGCCCGTCATCGTGGTGGGGGGCGGTGTGACCCTGTCCCGGGCCGAGGCGGAAGTCTTGGCCCTGGCGGAGCACATCGGGGCGGCGGTGGTCGCCACCATGCAGGGGAAGGGCAGCTTCCCCGAGGATCATCCCCTTTACGCCTGGCCCATGGGTACCAACGCCACCACTTCGGGCAACCACTTCACCCGGGAGGCCGACGTGCTCCTGGCCGTAGGGGTGCGCTTCGCCGACAAGGCCACCTGCTCCTACGTGCCCGGGGAGTCCTTCAACATCCCGCCCACCAAGCTGATTCACATCGATATCGATCCCCAGGAGATCGGCAAGAACTACCCCGTAGAGGTGGGCATCGTCGGCGATGCCAGGGCCGTCCTGGCCGCCCTCAATGAGGAACTGCGCCGGACGGTGCCGCCGGTGGACTGGCGGCAGTCGCCCTACACCGCCGAAATCAAGGAGAAGGTGGCGGAGTGGTTCGCCAGCGTGGCGCCCCTGCGGGATTCCGACAAGGACCCAGTGACCATGGGCCGGGCCTTGAAGGAAATCCGCCGGGTGCTGCCCCCGGAAGCCATCATCCTGACTTCCTCGGGGAACGTCCAGGCCCAGGTGTTCCAGGAAATGGCCTTCTCCAAGCCCCGCACCTACATTTCGGCGGGCGGCTTCAGCACCATGGGCTGGGCCTATCCGGCGGCCCTGGGGGCCAAACTGGCGGCCCCCGACGTGCCGGTGGTGGCCCTGGTGGGCGACGGCGACTTCCTGATGACCTTCCAGGAGATCGCCACGGCGGTCCAGTACGACATCCCGGCAGTGGCCGTGGTGCTGAACAACCAAGGGTGGCAGGCCATCCGGGATCTGCAGCAGATCGCCTTCGGGCCGGAGACCACCTTCGGGACCATGTTTGAGAAGAACGACGCGCCTTTGACTCCCCATATCGCCGATGCGGCGGCGGCCTTCGGCGCCCATGCCGTCCGCATCAGCCGGCCCGATGAGGTGGCGCCGGCTCTGTCCGAGGCTCTGGCTTCCGGCAGGCCGGCGGTGGTGGAAATCATGGTGGACATGGAATTCGGCACTTCCGGGGGCCAGGCGCCGGGCTGGTGGGACGTGCCCATCCCCGGCCACTTCCCGGAGAAGCGGGCGGAATACGAACGACAGCGCCGGAAGGAGCGGCTCTGACCATGCGGTTTGAGATGCTGATCGACGGCCAATGGCAGGGGGCCCAGGACGGCGGTACGTGGGATGTCATCAACCCGGCCACCGAGGAGGTCATCACCACTGTGCCCTTCGGCGGGGAGGCCGAGGCCCGGGCGGCGGTGGATGCCGCCCACAAGGCCCAGCCCGGGTGGGCGGCCATGACGGCCTACCAGCGGGGCGAGATCCTGCAGCGGGTGGCCCAGTTGATCCACCAGCGCATGGATGAACTGGCCCCCATCCTGACCCGGGAAGCGGGCAAGCCCCTGGCCGAGGCCCGGGGCGAGTGGACCGCCTCGGCTGATTTGTTCAGCTGGTTTGCCGAGGAGGGGAAGCGGGCCTACGGCCGGACCATCCCCGCCCGCAAGGCGGAGAAGCGGCTGCTGGCCATATCCCAGCCGGTGGGGGTGGTGGGCACCATCACGGCCTGGAACTTCCCCGCCTACCTGCCGGCCCGCAAGTGGTCGGCGGCTCTGGCGGCGGGATGTGCCGTGGTGGGCCGGCCCAGCGAACTGGCCCCCTTGAGCGCCATGGCCCTGGCCAACTTGATGGCGGAGGCTGGCATCCCGCCGGGGGTGTTCAACTTGATCAACGGTGACCCGGCGGCCATGGCCCGGGTGATGTTCGAAAGCCCCTACGTGGACAAGATAAGCTTCACCGGGTCCCAGGCGGTGGGGCGCCTGCTGATGCGCCAGGCGGCCGACGGCATCAAGCGCCTGGCTTTGGAGCTGGGCGGCAGCGCGCCGGTGCTGGTCTTCGCCGACGCCGATGTGGAGCAGGCGGCCAAGGCGGCGGTGCAGGCCAAGTTCCGCAACGCCGGGCAGGTGTGCATCTCGCCGTCCCAGTTCTACATTCACGAAGATCTATATGTAGATTTCCTGGCGGCCTGCGCCCAGGAGGCGGGCAAACTGGTGGTAGGCAACGGGCTGGACCCCGAGACCACTATGGGGCCCGTCATCTCGTCGGCGGCCCGGGAGAAGGTGGAGGCCTTTGTGGCCGACGCCGTGGACCAGGGCGGCCGCATCGTCTTCGGCGGGGAGCGGCCGGCCCATCTGGAGAAGGGCTTCTTCTACGCCCCGACCATCATCACCGACATCGCGCCGTCCATGCGCATCTGCTGCGAGGAAGTGTTCGGCCCCGTCATGGCGGTGGGCAAGTTCAAGACGGTGGAGGAGGCCATCCAGCGGGCCAACGACACTCCCTTCGGCCTGGCGGGCTACATTTTCACCCGGGACTTGAGCATCGCCACCCGGGCCTACGAGCAGTTGCGCTTCGGCATCGTGGGCGTTAACGACCTGGTCCCGGCCACGGCGGAAGGCCCCTTCGGCCCCATGAAGCAAAGCGGCTTCGGCCGGGAGGGCGCCGTGGAAGGCCTCCGGGAGTTTATGGAGACCAAGTTCGTGTCCATGGTGGTTTAACCGGCGGTTGCGAGGCCTTCGGTGGGGCGACGCGGCCGCCGGGCGACGCGGCCGCCGGCCTGTCTGTCGGACCGGGTCGAAGCTCGCCTGTGAACACGCAGAGGCCCTTGGTGCTCACTGCTGAGCGCGAAGGCGTTTCCATGCTCACATATGAGCAGCAGCGCCATTACGGGCGGCTATGGGCCCTATTTACCACCGTATTGGGCCCATCTAGGCCCGAAAAGCCGGATCCCAGGGGTGCCGTGTTCAGATGTGAGCACGATTGAGGGACATCGGTTCGCTGGTGAACACAACTGACTTAGGCGTGTTCAATAGTGAGCACCGGCCCGATCCGGCCACTCCGGGATCCCTTGCCCGCGGCGCCTGGGGCAGGGGCCGGCAAGTTGCGGCTGGAGCGGGCCTGTGCTATCCTATTCTTTGCCCACGTTGCATGAAGGATGGACGCATAGCTCAGCTGGTTAGAGCGCACGGTTCACATCCGTGAGGTCGCAGGTTCGAGTCCTGCTGCGTCCACAGGCAAAACGCCAAGCCGCGCAAGGGTTTCGGCGCATGGAAAGAAGAACCAGCATATGGCAAAACCGGCGCTTGACACCTAAATGACACCTAAATGAAAAGGGCCCGGGCGGCACCCCGGGCCCGGCAGGTTTTCGGTTCTGAAAACCTGCTATCCGTCGACGGCGGTCGTCAGGAGACGTTCGATCCTGGCGGCCGCTTCGTATAACGAGCCTGGCAGCGTGTGGGCATACAGCCCGATGGTCACCCCCGGTTGACTGTGGCCTAGGTAATCCATCACCTGGCGATAATCGGCGCC